>JBATNB010000065.1:0-5483 GCA_049290135.1 Rhizobiaceae bacterium | reverse complement strand
GGCCAGGGCATCGGCCGCGCCATCGCCGAGGCGTTCGCGCGCGAGGGCGCGCTGGTGCATGCCAGCGACCTCGATGCCGGCAAGCTCGCCGGCCTTGATGCGCGGATTTCGCGGCTCGACGTGACCGATACCGACGCGGTGGCGGCGTGGGCGCGCGATGTGGGCGAGATCGACATCCTGGCCAACGTCGCCGGTTTCGTCCATCACGGCACGGTGCTCGATTGCGACGAGGCCGCCTGGGACTTCTCCTTCGACCTCAACGTCAAGTCGATGCACCGGATGATCCGCGCCTTCCTTCCCGGCATGCTGGCGCGCGCGGCGCAACGCGGCGCGTCGGGCTCCATCATCAACATGTCGTCCGGCGCATCGTCCATGAAGGGCGCGCCGAACCGCTATGCCTATGGCGCGACCAAATCCGCCGTCATCGGGCTGACCAAGGCGGTCGCCGCCGATTTCATCACCAGGGGCATCCGCAGCAACGCCATCTGTCCCGGCACGGTGGAATCGCCATCATGGCATGAGCGGGTCGAGGCGCTCGGCGCGGCCATCGGCTCGAAGGACGAGGCGCTGCGGCAATTCATCGCCCGCCAGCCGATGGGCCGTGTCGGCCGTGCCGAGGAAGTGGCGGCGCTGGCGGTTTACCTTGCTTCGGACGAATCATCGTTCACGACGGGCACTGCCATACCGATCGACGGAGGATGGACGCTGTGAAGCCGGAAGATCGCAACGCGGCGCTGTGGGCGGGCGTGCTCTTCGCCGCCTTCATCGCATTCGCCTATTTCCTGCCGAGCCTCATGCTGGCGGCGGGCAACTGGTCGACGGCCGGCGGCGTTCTTGTCGCGGCGTTGTTCCTGGTGCTGCCGTTCATCGTGTTGTGGCTGCGCGGCCGGGCGCGGCGCGGCCGCGACTGACGGATCAGGCGCTCAGGCTCGCCATCAGCAGCACGACGCCGAGGACGAAGACGAGCGCGGCGCCGGCGATCTCGATGCCGTCATGGACGATCGCGCCGGCGCGGCCGCCGCTCGATGCCCGCACCGCCCAGTTCTTGGCGGCGACGGCGAGCGTGGCCATGGCGGAAACCGTGATGGCGGTGCCGAGCGCCATGGCGAACACCGACAGGATACCGCCGAGGACGAGGCCGTTGAGCAGCGCGAAGGACAGCACGATCAGCGCGCCGGAGCAGGGCCTGATGCCGACCGCCCAGACCGCCGCCGCGGCGGTCCTCAGGCCCAGACGGTCGCCGCCGAGCAGTTTCGGGTCGGGGGCATGGGCATGCCCGCATTCATCGCAGAGCTCGTCGTCGCCGTGTTCATGGTGGTGCGCATGGCCGTGATCGTGGTGGGCATGCGCATGTTGGTCGTGCCCATGATCGTGCCCGTGGTCGTGCCCGTGCGCGGCAACCGGAGCGGTCAGCGCCAACGGGCGCATGCGCGAGAATTTGCGCACCAGCAGCCACAGGCCGAACCCGGCGATCAGCGCATAGCTCGCCACTTCGAGCGCCCAGACCGTGTCGGTCATCGAGATCGCCGCGCCGCGCAGGACGAAATAGGCCGCGCCGACGACGACGATGGCGGTTACGCCCTGCAGGAACGCCGACACGAAGGACAGCACGACGCCGCGGCGCAGCGTGGTCTCGTTGGCCAGCATGTAGGACGAGATCACCGCCTTGCCGTGCCCGGGTCCGGCGGCGTGAAAGACGCCGTAGGCAAACGACAGGCCGACCAGCAGCCACATGCTCGAACCATCGTCGCGCATGGATTTGAGCGCGCCGGTGAGCGCGCGGTAGAATTCCTGCTGGCGAAGATTGATCCAGGCGAAGAACGACGGAAACAGCCCGGCGGATGGCCCGGTGGCCTCATTGGTGCCAATGCCGAGCGAGGATTGGGCGTGCGCGGCGGCGGTCGCTGCGACCAGAAGCGCGGAAAGGACCAGCAGGCGTGTGTGCTTCACTTGCACGTCAGCTCCAGCCGGGTTGCAAACAGCTTGGAGTAATCGGTGCCGGCAGGGTCGTTGAAGAACGCTTCGGTCAGCGTCTTCTGGTTCTGGGCCAGTGCCTCGTCGGGGTCGGGGCGCACGACCGCGCGGCGGCAGCCGGCCGGCATGCCTTCGACGGCCAGATAATCGTCCTCCATGAAGTCGATCGCCGTGTAGAAGGTCGGGTCATAGACGCCGAAGGCCAGGCTGCCCTTGAGCGGCACCGGTTTCTCAGGCTTCGATTCGAACAGGATGATGAGCTGGTTGTCCTGGAAATCCGCGATCAGCCGTTCCGGCGCGGCCATGGCCACATCCTGGCCATCGCGGCTGACCGACTGGAAATAGTCGAACTCCGCCAATGACTTGAAGACCGTATCGGCGATGGCGGCGAGTTCCCCGCCGTCGAGCTTGAGGTCGCCGTCGCGGTCGAACTCGATCATCACGGTCGAGGAGAAGGCATCGTCGAAGCGCCAGACATGCTTGAGCGCCGCGACGGCGTTGCCGGCCGCCACGACATCGAGGCGCGCCTCGGCAAAGACATGCGGATGCGCCGCCGCGGCGGCGGCGGGCAGGCACAGGGCCGAAGCAAGGGCGAGGCGGCGCAGAACCATCATCGAGATTTGAACCGGTTCACCGGCTTTGTCGACAAGAATTGGGGCAAAATTCCGCTGCGTCAGCCCGGCAGGCCGTCGCGCTGGTCGCGGAACCACGCGGCGAGGAAATCGACCAGCGCGCGGATCTTGGCCGGAAGGTAGCGCCGGTGCGGATAAACCGCGTAGATGCCGCGGTCTTCCGGCACGAATTGCTCGAGGACCGCCACCAGGCGACCGGCGGCCAGCGATTCGCGCGCATTGAAGTCCGGCACGAGCGCGACGCCGAGGCCGGCTTCGGCCGCCCGCAGCGCCGTCATCGGGCTGTTGGCCTCCAGCGGTCCTGCGACGTTGATGGTGGTCTGGCGTCCGTCGGGCGTGACGAACCGCCAGGCGTTGCGGAACCGGCCATTGGTATCGACGATGCAGGGAACGTTGAGAAGGTCGGCCGGTTCGGCCGGCAGGCCGTGGCGCTCGATGAAGGCCGGCGAAACGCAGGGCACCAGCCGGAAGCTGGTGATCTTGCGGGCGATGAGCGCCGAATCCTCCATGCGCGTGATGCGGATGGCCAGATCATAGCCTTCCTCGACCAGGTCGACGAAGCGGTCGTCGAGATTGATGTCGAAGGTGATGTCCGGGTGGGCGGTGAGGAAGTCGATCAGCGACTGGCCGATGGCGGCGTCCGCGAACGAACGCGGCGCCGACAGGCGGATGCGGCCGCGCACGTCGCCGGCCGAATCGCGCACCGAATCGGCAAGCGAATCGATCTCGCGCACCAGTTCGGCGGCCCGCGCATAATAGGTATGGCCGGCTTCGGTCAGGGAAAACTGCCGTGTCGTGCGGTTGAGCAGCAGGGCGCCGAGTTCATCCTCCAGCTCGCGCACATATTTTGACATCAACGCCTTGGACCGGCCGACCTTGCGGGCGGCCGCCGAGAAACCCTCCGCTTCGACCACATCGATGAACGCGCGCATCCGGGTCAGCGTGTCCATGCCGGCGTGTTCCTGTTTGTCAAATAATACTAAACAGATACGGCTTCATTGTTCAATATCCAAGCCAGGCATCGTCGGCGCCCGATGATTTTCCTGTTGAATGGCGGGGCGAACATCCCTATATGCCCGCTGCCCAAAGTCGCACGAGCCTGTGGGCGTCCGCCGACCCTCCGACATGGTGGAGGGAAGGTCAGGTAACCGGACCTAACCGCTCCGGTCGCATGTCCGGCCAACCGGACCTGTGAGGACGCCCTGAAGCAACGACGGTGAGGGCCTTTTGGTCTCTTCCGGCCGTCCACAGGCCGGGGTCACACGAGAGGCACACCTTCCTTGCCGGCAGTGCGGAGCGGAACTCCAAGCCAAGGCAGACCAACGGACCAGCGTCCCGGACGGGGCGTCGGCCCTTCGCCGCGCGATGCCCGCGACGGGAACCGGAGCCATCCGGATTTCCGCGACGCGTGTGCTTCGCGCTCCTGATGCCTTGGCTTGCGGCGTGCCGAACCGCCGCGCGACGGAGTGAATGATGGCCACGCAGCGTATCCTCGACTTCCTTGCCACGCGCCGCCCAGAGGGGCCCTGCCTCGTCGTCGATCTCGATGTCGTGCGCGACAATTACGCCGCGTTCCGTCGCGCCATGCCGCAGAGCCGCATCTTCTACGCCGTGAAGGCCAACCCGGCGCCGGAGGTGTTGCGCCTGCTCGCCGCGCTCGGCTCGTCCTTCGACTGCGCCTCGGTCAACGAGATCGAGATGGCGCTCGATGCCGGCGCCACCCCGGACCGCATCTCCTACGGCAACACGATCAAGAAGGAGCGCGACATTGCCCGCGCCCATGCGCTCGGCGTCGATCTCTATGCCATCGATTGCGTCGAGGAAGCCGAAAAGGTGGCGCGCGCGGCGCCGGGCGCCCGGGTGTTCTGCCGGGTGCTGACCGATGGCGAAGGCGCGGAATGGCCGCTGTCGCGCAAGTTCGGCTGCGTGCCGACCATGGCGGTGGGCGTGCTGCGCGCCGCCGACCGGCTCGGCCTCAAGGCGCATGGCGTCTCCTTCCATGTCGGGTCGCAACAGTGCGACCTCGACGCCTGGGATCGCGCCCTCGCCGATGCCCGGTCGGTCTTCGCGACGCTGGCGGCGGAAGGCATCGTGCTGCGCCTGGTCAACATGGGCGGCGGTTTCCCGACCCGCTACCTGAAGGACGTGCCGGCGGCCTCGGCCTATGGCGAGGCGATCTTCGCGGCGTTGTCGAAGCATTTCGGCAACGCGCTTCCCGAGACCATCATCGAACCGGGCCGCGGCATGGTCGGCAATGCCGGCGTCATCAAGAGCGAAGTGGTGCTGGTGTCGCGCAAGTCGGAAGGCGACGCGGTCCGCTGGGTCTATCTCGACATCGGCAAGTTCGGCGGGCTGGCCGAAACGATGGACGAGGCGATCCGCTATCCGCTGGTGACGCCGCGCGACGGCGACGAACTGGCGCCGTGCGTGCTGGCCGGCCCGACCTGCGATTCGGCCGACGTGCTCTACGAGCGCACGCCCTATCCGCTGCCGGTGACGCTCACCGTCGGCGACGAGATCCTGATCGAAGGCACGGGCGCCTACACGACGACCTATTCGGCCGTCGCGTTCAACGGGTTCGAGCCGCTTCGATCCTACGTGATCTGAGGCGCCGCGCCGACGATCCACCCTGACCCGCCCCGGCATGACCCGGGACGGGAAGCTTCACGCCAGTGCTGGTCCGGTTTTCCGGATTTTGGGGATTGCCATGAATACCTCCGTTCTTCCGGTTCTGAATTCCGTTCTGTCCATCGCGCCGGAGTCGTCCGGCGACACGGCCGCGCGTGACCGGCTGCTCGACCGCGCCATGGCGTCGAACTGGCGCCGCAAGGCCTCCGAGAAACTGCTGCGCGGGCGCCTGCCGGCGATCGCGCTGGT
>JBATNB010000064.1:0-6476 GCA_049290135.1 Rhizobiaceae bacterium | reverse complement strand
CGCCTCGTTGCCGGGCAGCGCCAGCGAGGCCCGGGCCAGGGCCGCCATCTCCGGGGCGTTCTCGACAAGCAGTGCCTGCGCGGCCGGACAGCGCGACAACACCGCAAGGCCGGCCGCACCGCAGCCGGCGCCGAGATCGGCGACGATTCCGGAGAACCCATCCGGCACGCACGCGGCAAGCAGCATCGCGTCAAGGCCGGCGCGATGGCCCGCGCCGAGCGGCTGAACCACCTGAAAACGCCCGCGATGAAACGCGTCGACCGTCCGCGTCGGCTCAGCCGGCATCGCGGAGTTCGCCGCCAAGACCGGCATCCGACAGCAATCGCCGCGCCGGTTCCTCCATGTCGTCGGGCACCAGCAGGCGCCTCGACAGCACGCCGATCGATCCCTCGAGAACCGACATGTTGGCATCGGCGACGAGCACGGAAATGCCGGCGTCGTTGAGGACCGATTCCGCGAAGGAAAGCAGTACGGGGTTGTTCGCGCGCAGGATTTCCTTCATCGACCGACCATGACAGGCGGTGCGCGTGCTGTAAACGGTCAGCCCAAGCGCGCCAATTCGCCTCTTGCCGGGCCGTGTCCGGCCGACATAAGCTTTTTGTTGAATGAGGGCCGGGGCCCGAACCGAAGGCGTGACAGGGGACGAACGGCGTGGGCGTTGTCTTGACACTCGAGGACGGAAAGAAACCGGAAGGCGCGTCGATCCGCGCGCTCATGGAACTGACGCGCGCCGACATGGCCCGGGTCAATGAACTGATCCTGTCCAAGGCCGGGTCCAACGTCGAGCTCATCCCGCGGATCGCCAATCATCTGGTGTCGTCCGGCGGCAAGCGCCTGCGCCCGATGATCACGCTCGCAGCGGCGCAACTGTTCGGCTATCGCGGCGAGGGCCACATCAAGCTCGCCACCTCCGTCGAGTTCATGCATACGGCGACGCTGCTCCATGACGATGTCGTCGATGAGAGCGGCATGCGCCGCGGCAAGGCCACAGCGCGCATGATCTGGGGCAACCAGGCGAGCGTTCTCGTCGGCGATTTCCTGCTCGGCCAGGCCTTCCGCATGATGGTGGAGGTTGGCTCCATCGAGGCGCTCGACGTGCTTTCCGGCGCGGCTTGCATCATCGCCGAGGGCGAGGTCATGCAGCTTGCCGCGGCAAAGAACCTCGACACCACCGAGGATGACTACCTGGCCGTCATCCGCGCCAAGACCGCCGCGCTGTTTTCCGCCGCCGCCGAGGTCGGGCCGATCGTGGCCGGCGCCGGCAAGGCCGAGCGCGCCGCGCTGAAATCGTACGGCACCAATCTCGGGCTGGCGTTCCAGCTTGTCGACGATGCGCTCGATTATGGCGGCAGCACGCGCGATCTGGGCAAGAATGTCGGCGACGATTTCCGCGAAGGCAAGGTGACGCTTCCGGTGCTGCTGGCGTCCCGGCGCGGTTCCGCCGATGAGCGCGACTTCTGGCGCGCCGCCATCGAGAAGGGCGAAACCGACGATGCCGCGCTCGACAAGGCCATCGGCCTGATGACACGGACCGGCGCCATCGCCGATACGGTCGGTCGCGCCCGCCATTTCGGCGGCATTGCCCGCGATGCGCTGGCGCCGTTGAAGCCGACCCCGCAGAAGGACGCGCTGCTCGAGGTGATCGATTTCTGCATCAGCCGCGTCAACTGACGGCGGGGAATATCGTCCGATTGCCCGATCACCGTAAAAAGGCCATGCTCGCGGTGTTGTTGCGTCCTCTCGCACCCTGGAACACCCCTTGATGTTTTTCAAACGCCTGCCTTTCCTCGCCGCGCTCGCCATTGGCGGCCAGCTCGCGCTCACATTCGCCGGTACGGCGAAGATGCCCGAAGCCGTGCCCAACACCTTCTCCGGCGCCTTTCTCGCCGGGCAGACGGCGCAGGCCGATGGCGATCTCGACGGCACGGTGGCGTTTTTCGAGAAAGCCCTGGCTTTCCAGCCCGATGACGACCGCCTGCGCGAGACGCTGATGCTGGCGCTTTTCGCGCGCGGCGATTTCGACGCGGCGCTGCCGCATGCCGAGCGCTTGAAGACGGTGGCCGAATCCGAGCGATTCTCGCGCCTGGCCCTCGGAGTGGATGCGCTGCGCAACGGCCGGTTCAAGGACTCGCGCAACTGGCTGAAGCTCGCGCTCGAATCCGACCTCGACATCCTGATCACCCGCGTGATGGTCGCCTGGGCCTGGGCGGGCGAAGGCGACGAGGCGGAAGCGCTGAAGGTGATCGACGGGCTTGAGGGTCCGGAATGGTATGCCCTGTTCAAGAACTACCACCGCGGCCTCATTGCCGAGTTCGGCGGGCTGGAGGGCGAGGCGGAGGAAAGCCTGCGCAAGGCGGCCGCCGATGTCGCCACCGGCGCGGCGACGCCCGACGTCTATCTGCGCGCGGTGGAGGCCTGGGCGCGGTTCCTGGCACGCAAGGGCGACAAGGCGGAAGCGCTGGCCGTGCTTGACCGCGCCGAGGACTTCCCCGTGTCCCGCCAGATGTTCAAGGCGCTGCGAGAACGGATCGCCGCCGGCGGCAAGGAGCCGCCGCTGTTTGCCGAGGCGCGGGAAGGTGCCGCCGAAATCCTCCAGAACATCGGCGCGGCGCTCAACCGCGAAGGCGGCGAGACCTTCGTCAAGCCGTACCTGCAACTGGCGCTGGCGCTCGATCCGGGCAATGACGCCGCGCTGATGCAACTGGCGCAGGCGGCCGAACGCCAGCAGGATGCCGAGGAAGCGGTCGGCTTCTACGATCGCGTCCCCGCCGAGTCCGGGCTGAAGCGCATCGCCAACCTGCAGCAGGCGTTGAACCAGGCCGACCTCGACCGCACGAAGGAAGCGGTCGAACGCATCGAGGCGCTCATTACCGAGGATCCCACCGACATTCGCGCCTATTTGTCGCTGAGTTCCGTGCACGCGGCCAAGGAGAATTATGCCGGGTCCGCCGCCGCGCTCGACCGGGCGATCGAGCGCATTCCCGCGCCGACCCGCAATGACTGGAACGTGTTCTACCAGCGCGGCATCGCCTTCGAGCGCACCAAGCAGTGGCCGAAGGCCGAGGCGGACTTCCACAAGGCGCTCCAGCTTTACCCGGACCAGCCGCAGGTGCTGAACTATCTCGGCTATTCGTGGATCGACATGGGCATCAACCTCGACAAGGGGCTGGACCTGATCCGGAAGGCCGTCGACCAGCGGCCGGACGACGGGTTCATCGTCGATTCGCTCGGCTGGGCCTATTTCAAGCTCGGGCGCATCGATGACGCGGTCCGCGAGATGGAACGCGCAGTGTCGCTCAAGCCCGACGATCCAATCCTCAACGATCATCTCGGCGACGTCTACTGGTATGCCGGACGCCGGCGCGAAGCCGTGTTCCAGTGGAACCATGCGCGCGACATGAAGCCTGAGGCCGCGATCCTCGCCACGATCGAGAAGAAGCTGCGCGAGGGCCTGCCGGACACGCCGGTCAAGAAGGTCGAGAATGGCGATTCCGCCGGCGAGAAGCCGAAGAACGGCGGCTAGCCGCCCGCCCATCGCAGCGCCGGCGATGACTGGCTTCGCCTGCGCGAAACCTTGCCGTCATCGACGGCGGGCAGAGCATTCCCGTCGCAGCCATTGAACCCGGTTCCCCGATCGACGTCACCCTGGTCCCGGCCCGGAAGGCATTCGAGTGGTCCCCGGCCAATTCGCGCCTCACCGTGGGCGCCGCCATCGGGGTCGTCGGCCCTGGCAACGGTGCCCCGCCCGCCAACCGCGACATCGCCCTGATCCGGGCGCGGCGGGCGCCCTTGACCGGCGGCGGCTTGCCCCCTATCCCTCGCGGCGATTTCAGCCGGTGGCCGCGATGTCCGAACTCCGCCCGACCAAGTCCTTCCAGGACCTGATCCTCACGCTCCACGCCTATTGGGCGGACAAGGGCTGCGTCATCCTGCAGCCCTATGACATGGAGGTCGGCGCCGGCACCTTCCATCCGGCCACCACGCTGCGCGCGCTCGGGCCGAAGCGATGGAACGCCGCCTATGTGCAGCCGTCGCGCCGTCCGAAGGACGGGCGCTATGGCGAGAACCCGAACCGGCTGCAGCATTATTACCAGTACCAGGTGATCCTGAAACCCAACCCGCCCGATCTGCAGGAACTGTATCTCGGCTCGCTCAAGGCCATCGGCCTCGATCCGCTGGTGCATGACATCCGCTTCGTCGAGGACGATTGGGAAAGCCCGACGCTGGGCGCCTGGGGCCTTGGCTGGGAATGCTGGTGCGACGGCATGGAGGTGAGCCAGTTCACCTATTTCCAGCAGGTTTGCGGCATTGAGTGCGCGCCGGTCTCCGGCGAACTGACCTACGGGTTGGAGCGGCTCGCCATGTATGTGCAGAACGTCGACAATGTCTACGACCTGAATTTCAACGGGCGGGACGGCGAAGACAAGGTGACCTACGGCGACGTGTTCCTGCAGGCCGAGCAGGAATATTCGCGCCACAATTTCGAGTTCGCCAATACCGGGATGCTGTTCCGGCATTTCACCGACGCCGAGGGCGAGTGCCGAGCGCTGCTGGACGCCGGCGCCCCCGGCGAAGGCGCGGCGCTGCACCGCTGCGTGCTGCCGGCCTATGACCAGTGCATCAAGGCCAGCCATGTCTTCAACCTGCTCGACGCCCGCGGCGTCATCTCGGTCACCGAGCGCCAGAGCTACATCCTGCGCGTCCGTGAACTTGCCAAGGCCTGCGGAGAGGCGTTCCTGATGACGGAAGCCGGCGGGGCGACCAGCTGACCGGTCTCCGCTACGCTCCGTTCACAACCTTTCGCATGGCCCGAAGTCCGGAATCGGTCTAACTGTCCGGTTCCAGGAAACGGAGCGAAAAACCATGCCCAAGGGTGAAGTTGCAGCGAAGGCGCCGATGCCGATCGAGGTCGAGGCCGGCAAGGACTATTTCTGGTGCTCATGCGGCAAGTCGAAGAACCAGCCGTTCTGCGACGGCTCCCATAAGGGCAGCGAATTCCGTCCGGTGCGCTACACCGCCGAGAAGGACGAGACCAAATGGTTCTGCGCCTGCAAGCAGACCAATGGCCAGCCCTTCTGCGACGGCAGCCACAAGGCCGTTTGAGGCCTCGGACCATCCTGGTCAGCGCGCAATCGCGCGGACCCGGTTGTTGCGTGCGTTGTGCTCGAGCTCTACAAGCCCGAGCGCTTCCATGACCGGCGCCACATAATTGGCGAACCGGCCGCGGTAACCCTTGCGCAAGCCGTAATAGCCGCCGACCGGATTGCCCGGATCGCGCGCCCAGGCTTCGAGCGAGCCGTCCTTGGCCGGCTTGCCTTCATCGGCTGTGCCGAGCTCCATCCAGCCACCATGCGCCAGAAGCATGGCATGGGCGTCTTCGAGGCAGCGCAGCAGGTAGGACAGCCGCGTCGAGCCCACCTGGACAAACAGCGCCGGGGGATTGGCCGCGTCGTCGCGCCAGGCCTGGAACTCCGACGTCAGGGGCGGGGTCTTGAGTGTCCAGGGATCGTCCTTCTCCCCGGTGCCATAGATCACGGTGGTCATGGTGTGTCTCCCTGTGTGGCGGCGGCGAGGCCGTTGGCAAACGTTTCGAAGGACGGGGTCAGGTCGGGGATCGAACGGGCGATGAGGCCGGCCAGCGGGCCGCTGTAGCTCTCCCGCATGCGGAAACGCGTGGAGCCTCCCTCGGGTTCGAGCGAGAAGGTCCGTTCGCCCCGGAACAGGCCGAGTGGCATGCCGCTCCGCCAGACCATGCGCCGATCCGGTTCGAACACGGTGACACTCAGCGTGAAAGCCCGCTTCGGGCTGACCTCGGACCACAGCCGGAATGTCGATCCTGGTGCGATGCTGCCGTCAATGGCCAGGATGCCGAAGCGTCCGTTGGCAAGGCGGCTTGCGTCGGTCAGGACTTGCCACACGACCTTGGGCGGCGCGGCGATGATGCGGCTGGTTTCGAACGACTTCATCGGCAGGTTCCTCGCTGATCGAAGACGCCTTAAAGCCCTTAACCTGACATCAATTGTCATATATTTTTGCACCATGCGCGCCGCCCGCCTGCTCCAGATTCTCCTGCTCCTGCAGAACCGCGGCCGCATGACCTGCGCCGCCCTTGCCGGCGAACTCGAGGTGGTGCCGCGCACGATCCTGCGCGATGTCGATGCCATGACCGAGGCCGGCCTGCCGATCATCGTGCATCGCGGCGCGCAGGGCGGCATCGAGCTCGGCTTCAACTACCGGACCCGATTGACAGGTCTCGCCAGCGACGAGGCGGAGGCGATGGCGGTCATTCTGTCCGCGCCGCTGCCGGAAATCGATGCGCTCGGCCTGCGCCGGGCCGGCGAACGCGCGCGGTCCAAGCTGCTGGAATCCTTTCCCGACGGCGTGCGCGACAAGATCGCGGTCGCCAGACGGCGTTTCCGCTTCGCGCCGGCCGGACCGGCGTTGCCCGACATCCGCGTCGCGGCCCTGGCCGAAGC
>JBATNB010000063.1:0-2570 GCA_049290135.1 Rhizobiaceae bacterium | reverse complement strand
GGGCCTATTGCGCGACCGCGGCGTTCATGGCCGGCGGCTGCGGCTTTCCCTGACCCTCCGGCGCCTCAATCCGGCAGCACCCAGCCGGGGCGCGGGAAGTGGCAGGTGTAGCCGTGCGGATAGCGCTCCAGATAATCCTGGTGCTCCGGCTCGGCCTCCCAGAACGGCCCGGCCGGTTCCACCTCGGTGACGACCTTGCCCGGCCACAGGCCGGAGGCCTCGACATCGGCGATGGCGCGGCGGGCTTCCGCCTCCTGCGCCGGCGTGAGCGGGTAGATCGCCGAGCGGTAGGCGCGGCCGCGATCATTGCCCTGGCGGTCACGCGTCGTCGGATCGTGGATCTGGAAGAAGAATGCGAGGATCCGCCGGTAACTGGTCAGCGCCGGGTCGAAGACGATCTCGATCGCCTCGGCATGGTCGCCATGGTTGCGGTAGGTGGCGTTCGCCACGTCGCCGCCGGTATAGCCGACGCGGGTCGACACCACGCCCGGCAGCCGGCGGATCAGGTCCTGCATGCCCCAGAAACAGCCGCCGGCCAGGATCGCCGTCTCGGTGCTCATGACCCGTTTCCTCCCTCGAACAGCGCGTGGAACTCGCCATAGCCCTCGGCATCCAGCTCGGCGAGCGGCACGAAGCGCAGCGCGGCGGAATTGATGCAGTAGCGCATGCCTCCGGCCGCCGCCGGCCCGTCATTGAACACATGGCCGAGATGGCTGTCGCCGGCGACCGAGCGCACCTCGACGCGGGTCATGCCATGGCCGCGGTCGAGCCTTTCCTCGACATGGCCCGTGGCCACCGGCCGGGTGAAGCTCGGCCAGCCGGAGCCGGAATCGAACTTGTGCACGGAGGCGAACAGCGGTTCGCCCGACACCAGGTCGACATAGAGCCCCGGCTCCTTGTGGTTCCAGAAGGCGTTGCGGAACGGCGGCTCGGTGCCGCACTGCCGGGTGACGCGGTACTGTTCTTCGGTCAGCCGCGCGACGGCCTCGTCGTCGCGGCGGTAGCGGTGCTCGCCCATGGCGGGTTCTCCCTCGTTGGCGCGAAGTGACGCGATATGGGGTCCCGGCGTCAAGGGCGACAGGGCCGGGGCGATCACAATGACGGGAGGGGCCGGGGCGCTCTCCGTCGTCTTTCGGACCCCCACAAGGGGGAGGTGGGCAGCGATGCCGTCAGGTATCCGCGACACCCCCCTGGCCTGCCGGCCATCTCCCGCGCACGGGGGGAGAGTGGCATCGCCGCGACCGCCGGTGCGTCTCGTTCCGTTCAGGCATGGATTCCGGGTTCCGCTTCGCGGCCCCGGAATGACGAAGAAGGGGAAGCGGCCCCGGAATGACGAGGGGGCGCCCTTTCCCCCCATGGTGAGCCGAGACGAAGTCCTGCGACCAAGCGGTAGCGCCTGCAATGCGTCTTATGTAACTTGAGCCATGGCTCATTGTGTTTTCATACATCGCTCGGATTCGATCTACGATGATAGCCCCGCTATCCAATATCAGTTTCCCAAACAATATCTAGGACGTGCCGCGCCGAGCGTTGGGGACTGGATAATATATCTTGAGCCTAAAAAGGTCAGAGGCTCGCGGGGATACTTTGCGATCGCGCTATTGAAGCAGATCATACCCGACCCCATGGCGCAAGACATGTATCTCGCGCTAATCGAACCGAATTCCTATCTTGATTTCGCCGAACCTGTTCCCTTCAGCGAAGCCGACGGTCCTATCGAACGCGGCTTACTGAACCACGAAGGAAAGCTCTCCGGACGCGCACAATCCGCTGTCAGGCCGATTTCCGTGAGTGATTTCAATCGCATTGTCGAACGCGGTCTCGAAGATCGCGAGCCAGTCCTGCCGCGCGAAGGTACGTTGGACCCGCCTCAGTTTTCTGAAGAGGGGCAAGCTCCATTTATTTTCGAGAAACCACGTGATCGCGTCCTTCAATTGGCATCTCGTGCGGTTCGAGATCGTGTCTTTCGCCGGATTGTGCTTCGCGCCTACAACGAACGCTGTTCGGTTACGGGCCTCAAACTGATCAATGGTGGCGGGCGTGCGGAAGTAAATGCTGCCCATATCCGGCCAGTCGAGGCCAACGGTCCCGACACACTTCAAAACGGTATCGCCCTATCGGGAACCGCACATTGGATGTTTGACCGCGGCCTTATCAGCCTTGGGGATGACCTGCAGATATTAATTTCACGCCATGCCAACGACCCGGATGGAGTACGTGCTTTCGTGAATCGTTCAGGATACGCTGTTCCGCCAGACAACGACCGGGAGCGGCCACACCCCGGGTTCCTTGCGTGGCACCGCGAATATTGTTTCAAGCAGTAACAAGTCAATTGGATGCGGGCATCGGACACCCTCCCTATGCCACATCGTTTTGCTCCTGATCCTCAATTTCTCGCCGAACACCGCCGCCGTTTCGGATTCTGACACCTCCTGACACCACCCTGTCACCATCGCCCCCTTTCCATCGCGGCGGACTCCGCCCATATTCCGGCCATGGCCAAATCCCCCAAAACGCCGGGCTTCGAGGAAGCGCCGCAGGCGCCGTTCGAGGGCGCGCCCTACGAGGGC
>JBATNB010000062.1:0-1891 GCA_049290135.1 Rhizobiaceae bacterium | reverse complement strand
GCCCCGGCCTTCGCCGCGGCGGCATTAGTGGGCGGGATCGCCGCTCTTTTACACGCCGTGCTGCGCATCGCCGCGGCCACTGAGCGTACCGCGACCTTGCTGGAGGCCCGCGCTGCTCGGCGCGTTCCCGCGGGCGACTGACTTTAGGCGGGACATTTCGGCCATGGTCAGCCCCAGGTGCACCGCGACGACATTCGCGCGCGACGGCGGGCTGTCGCCGGTGGGTTCAACTTGCTGATTTCCAGCGATTCTAGGGTGCGCTTCAGGTAGCGCCCGAGCGTCGCGGCTATCGGCTCGTGGTCGCCGTTGGTTCTCCCGCTTCAACCTGGCCCGCGGCGCCGGACCAGCCCGTGCCGGCGGTCAGCCGGGCTTTCGCACATACCAGGCGGGCTGCGCCCGATCCCGGCTGAGCTGCGGCTTTTCCGGGCGTTCCGCGAAGAACTCGTCGACGGCCTTTGTCGCGCCCGGCCATTTCGGCCCGCGATAATCGTCGAACACCACGACGCCACCGGGAACCACGCGGTCGTAGAGCAGCGACAGGCATTCCAGATGGCCGCGATAGGTGTCGCAATCGATATGGACGAAGGCGAAATCCCGGTCGGCGAGCGCCGGCAGCGTGTCGGCGAAATAGCCCTTGACGATGCGGCCGCGCACGCCGAACGCGGCGAAGAAGTGTTCAAGCCGCGCCGGCACGTCGCCGGCCACGGTGAACTTGCCCTTCAACAGCGAAACCGGCCGGAACAGCGTCGTGTCTTCCCGGCCGATCCCGCCTTCGGGGAACCCTTCGAAACTGTCGCAGGCATAAATCGTCCGCTCGGCCTTGCCATCGTGCACGGCGCGGGCGACGCGGCGGATCGAGGCACCGCGAAAGACGCCGCATTCGATGATGTCGCCGTCAAGCGCGGCAACGCTTTCCAGCAGCGCGACCAGCGAGGATTGCCGGCATTCATCGTCGAGTTCGCCCCAGAGGCGGTCGCGTCCGACCGCCGAGCGAAGCAGGCTGTCGATCCGCTCGTCGACATCGATCCGATCGCGGTCTTTGCGTTTCAGGGTCAAGGGCGCCGGGTCCGTTTCATTCCCGCCTGTTAGGCGATCGGCCGCGAACCCACAACCATGAAAACGGAAACGGCCGCCGCATCGTGGGATGCGACGGCCGCTCGTCCTTTCCGATGGTGTCGGGGCGTGATCCACCGGCGAAGACAATCCGTGATGCTGGCGGGAACCGCGCCGCCCGGGCAGGGCCGGCCGTTCCCGTGCATCCTGCCGAACCCTGTCAGATCGTTCCGGCACGCGCATACCCAAAATGGAGTAGTCATCACGCCGCCGGCAGGAATTTCTCCAGGCGGTCCAGGACGTCCATCCGCCGGGCAAAGAACACCAGCTGGCCGGCGTTGTTGCACCATTCGACCGAGGCGTCGGGGAAGGATGGCAGCATCTCGCGCACGGTGTCGGGTGGCGCCTGCGGGTCTTCCGTGCCGTTCATCAGCAGCACCGGGCAGGGGCAGTCGCGGATCAGGCCGGACCAGTCGCGCTCGCGGTCGAAGATCTCGCGCGTATAGGCCGCATGGGCGTCGCCCGTTTCCGACAGCGCGATTTCCGACCCCAGCATCATCGCCTCGCGCACCAGCGGATCGTCGAAGGTCGCCATGTCGCCGGGCGACCCGGCATTGACGGCGCGAAAGAACGCATCCTTGCCGATGCGCCGCGCCAGCGAGAACCCCGCCTTGATCAGGAAGGGCAGCAGCCGCGGGGCGTATCGGGCGTTCGAGTAGATGAACCGGTGCCATTTTCCCAGCCGCGCATAATCCCCCGGCGAACCGGCCGGAAACGCGCCGCCGGCCGCCAGAATGCCGGTAACCTGCCGCGGCCGCGCGCCCGCCAGGGCCAGCCC
>JBATNB010000061.1:0-2889 GCA_049290135.1 Rhizobiaceae bacterium | reverse complement strand
CCGGAAATCTGGTCGGTGCGCCGGTCGGCAAGCGTGTCCATGCGCACCAGCGCCAGCATCTCGCCGACCCGGGCCTTCACCTCGTCCTTCGGTCGCCCGAGCATCTCGAGGCCGAAGGCGATGTTCTGCGCCACCGTCAGGTGCGGGAACAGCGCGTAGCTCTGGAACACGGTGTTGACCGGGCGCTTGTACGGCGGCAGCGGCGCGATGTCGGACCCGTCAAGCAGGATCTGGCCGGACGTTGGATAATCGAACCCGGCGATCAGCCGCAGCAGCGTGGTCTTGCCGCAACCCGACGGCCCCAGCAGCGTGAAGAATTCGTTCTTGCGGATCGCGACCGAGACATCGTCCAGCGCCCGCAAGGCGTTTTCGCCACCGCCGAAAACCCTGGTGATCGCGCGGGCTTCAACGGCTGTGTTTGCGCTGCTCGCGGCCGCATTGGACGCCATGATCTGCCCGAGACTCCATGCCCACAAACCCTCCGCCTTCTGCCGTGCGGTCGGGAATTGCAGTCATGCTATTGAACGCTCTTGCGGTCGGCAAGCGATATGAACAATGCTTTGCCCGCCCACGGAACCGACGGAGGACATGGTGGCAGCCGACCTGATCATCGAGAATGCGCGCGTTCTGACCCTCGATCCGACCGCGCCGCGCGCCGCGGCGGTCGCCGTCGCGGGCAACCGGATCGTCGCGGTGGGCACGCGCGATGGCATGGCGGCGATGAAGGGACCGGCGACGCGCGTGTTCGATGCCGGCGGCGCCACCGTGCTGCCCGGCTTCATCGAAAGCCACATGCACGTCTTTGCCGGAAGCGTGCAGCTGGACCGCCTGTCGCTAGCCGGGCTCGAAGGGTTCGACGCCGTCGCCGCGGCGGTCCGCAAGCGCGCCGCGGAGAAGCCCGGCGAGGCGGTCGTGCTCGTCGAGCAGGCGCAATACGGCATGTTCGGCGGCGAGCCGATCACCCGCCAGATGCTCGATCGCATCCTGCCGGACCGGCCGCTGGCGCTCTGGGCCGGCGATCATCACACCATGTGGGCCAACACGGCGGCGCTCGAAAAAACCGGACTGATCCACGGCAAGTCACTTCCCGTAGGCAACGAGGTCGTCATGGGCGCTGATGGCAGGGCGGCCGGCGAGTTGCGCGAATTTCCCGCCTACGAGGCGATCCTGGCGCTGACGCCGAACGGCGGGCGCGATGGCAACGGCCTGTTTGCCGGCCGCGCCTTCGCGGTCGATCCGGGACAGGCGGCGCGCGATGCCGACACGGCGACGCTGCGCAAGGGGCTCGCCTATCTGGCCGCGCACGGCATCACCTCGTTCCACAACATGGACGGCGATCCCTACCAGTTCGAGCTGCTCAAGCGCATCGACGACGAGGAGGGGCTTCCGGTGCGCGCGCGGGTGCCGCTGCGCATGCTGCCCGACCATCCGGTCTCGGACCTCGAACTCGCCACGCAGCAATGGCAGATCTATCGCTCCGACCGCCTGTCGGGCGGGTTCATCAAGATGTTCATGGATGGCGTCGGCGAATCCACCACCGCCTGGATGCTCGACGATTATGGCGGCCATCCGGGCGTGCGCGGTGCGCCTCTGTTCGATCTCGACCATTTCAACGCCATCTGCGTCGAGGCCGACCGGCGCGGCCTGCAGATCGCCGTGCACGCCATCGGCGACGCCGCCGTGCGCGCCACGCTCGATGGCTACGAGGCGGCGCGCAAGGCGAATGGCCGCCGCGATTCCCGTCATCGCATCGAGCATGTCGAGGCGCTCGATCCCGCCGACCTGCCGCGCTTCGCCGCGCTGGGGGTCGTGGCTTCCATGCAGCCGACGCACGCGCCGGGCGATGTCTACCCGATGGAGCCGATGTGCTCGCTGTTCGGCGAAAAGCGCCTGCGCACGGCTTACGCCTGGGGCAGCCTGCGCCGCTCCGGCGCGCCGCTGTGCTTTGCCTCCGACTGGCCGGTCGCGCCGATCGATCCGATGCTGTCGATCAAGGCCGCCGTGACCCGGCGGAAGCTGTCGCCGAACGCGGCGGAAGAGCGCCAGACGCTCGGCGAGGCACTTGCCGGCTATACCCGCGACGGCGCCTGGGTGGAGTTCGCCGAGGACCGCAAGGGCATGCTGAGGCCGGGCTATCTGGCCGACATCGTGGTGCTCGACGGCGACATCGAGGCAACCTCGCCCGAGGCCATCGACGCGATGACGGTGCGGCTGACCGTCTGCGACGGCCGCGTCACCCACCAGGCCTGAACCCTCAGGCGCGGACCGGCGGACGGCGCCCCGTCCAGGGGCGCGCATCCTCAAGCTCGGCGGCGAGCGACACCAGCAGTTCGTCGGCCCCGGTGCGCGCGGCGAAGTGCACGCCGACCGGCAGGCCATCAGCCGTCCAGTGGAGCGGAACCGACATCGCTGGCTGCCCGGACGCATTGAAGGCGGCGCAGAACGGCGAATAGGCAAACACCCGCGTCGGGCCGAGACGATAGTTCTCGTAAGTGTCGGCGCCATGGGCGAAGCGGCCGATTTCGGCCGGCGTTTCGGCCAGCGTCGCCGTGAGAAAGACGTCGTAACCTTCGAGGAAAGCAGCCATTTCCCGGCCATAGGCATGGATCTTGCCGACCGCTTCCAGATAGTCGGCGCCGGAAATGCCGCGCGCATAGTCGCACGCCGTGCGTGACACGTTCTCCACCAGGCCGTCGTCCAGGCTCCGGCCGGCGGCGGCCAGCGCCTTGTCGACCCAGAGCGCCGTGCCACAGGCGACGATCTTCGTCCAGGCGCGCATCATGCCGGCGGTGTCGGCCCGCGGTCGAGCCTCGGTGACGCGGTGTCCGAGACTTTCCATCAGCCGCGCCGCATCCTCGACCGCGGCGCGGCACTCCGGATGGATCGGCT
>JBATNB010000060.1:0-4767 GCA_049290135.1 Rhizobiaceae bacterium | reverse complement strand
CCAGCGTCGCTTCGATCTCGGCCTTCACCGGCACGGCCAGTTCCGCCGCCGCGGTCGGGGTCGGCGCGCGCACGTCGGCGGCATGGTCGATGAGGGTCCAGTCGGTCTCGTGACCGACGGCGGAGATCACCGGAATGTCCGACGCCGCGACGGCGCGCACCACCGCCTCGTCGTTGAAGCCCCAGAGGTCTTCCAGAGACCCGCCGCCACGGCCGACGATGAGCACGTCCGGCCGGGGAACGGGGCCGCCCGGTTCGAGCTGGTTGAAGCCGCGGACGGCGGCGGCGACCTCATCACCCGATCCCTCGCCCTGGACCTTCACCGGCCAGAGGACCACATGGACGGGAAAGCGCGCGGCGATCCGGTGCAGGATGTCGCGGATGACCGCGCCGGTCGGTGACGTGACCACGCCGATCACGCGTGGCATGTAGGGCAGAAGCTGCTTGCGGCTGTCGTCGAACAGGCCCTCGGCGGCCAGTTTTCGCCGCCGTTCCTCCAACTGGGCGAGCAAGGCGCCCACGCCCGCCGGCTCCATCGTCTCGATGACGATCTGATACTTGGAGGAGTTCGGGTAGGTGGTGATCTTGCCGGTGGCGATGACCTCCAGCCCCTCCTCCGGACGGAACTTCAGCCGGCCGAGGGTTCCCTTCCACATGACCGCCTCGATCTTGGATCGGTCATCCTTGAGGGCGAAATAGGCATGGCCCGACGAATGCGGACCGCGCCAGCCCGACAGTTCGCCGCGCACGCGGACATGGCCGAACGCATCCTCCACCGTCCGTTTCAGGGCGAAGGAAATCTCGGAAACGGAATATTCGGCGAGGTTCGAAACCGATTCGCTCATCGCGCCGACAGTCGCGGCGCCTTGGCCGGGCGTCAAGCAGGCAGGCTCAGGGCGTCGGCGCCTGATAGATCTGGCGCGCCTTGCCAGGCTGCGTCAGCGTCACGCTTGAAGTCACCGGGCCGGACGGCGCTTCGCTCTTGCCGTAGTCGATGAATTTCTTGAAGACATAGCCTCGCTTCGAGCCGGCGCTGACATCGCACCAGCCCCGGCAGGAATGCACGACGATCGTGGAGGATCGGACGACGACGCCGAGTATGGCGGCGCCATTGTCCGGCCCGGCGCGCAACCGCACATCGTCATTGACGCGCGCCACCGTTCCGACCGAGGACGGCGCACGCGATTGCGCCGCCGGCGCGGCGGCTCTCGCCGACTTCGGCTCCGGCGCGGCGAATGCCGTTTCCACCGGATCTTCGTCGAGGGTCGGCGCCGGTCGCAGCAGTTCGGGCATTGCGGCCACGGCCCAGCGCGGATCATTGTCGGCAAGCGGATCGGCCGCGGGAAGCCGCGCGGCGACGTCCGCCCGCATCGGCCCGGTCGGCATCGCTCGGTCCGGCGACAGGATCACCGGCGTCGTTTCGGCGACCTCGGCGGGCCTGGCCGTCGTGTCGCCGGCATCGAGGAACTGCGACGCCGAAAATGCCGCCGCCGCGCCGACAAGCGCCGCCAGACCTGCGACCGCGACCAAGGCGCCCGCGCCGGGACCGCTCGTTGCGCGTTTCTGTCTCATGATCCACTCCGTCACCAGGGACGGCGACCGGACACAACCCCTTGGACCCACCCTGCGTTCCGGCTTGCGCCCGAAACACCATTGCCGCGCCTTCTTCGTGCGCCATCCCGACTGTCGCGCCCGAATGCGCCATGAATGCGGCAGGCCTTGACGGCCCGCTCCTAGGGGGTCATCGGAGGCCATGCGCGCCCATCATCGCCTGCAACGCCTGTTCGTCGCGGCCCGCCTCACGGAAGGCGAGACGATCACGCTCGACGGCGCGCAGGCCCATTATCTTGCCCGCGTCCTGCGCATGAAGCCGGGCGGCGAACTGCTGCTGTTCAACGGGGCCGATGGCGAATGGCTCGGAGCGGTCGCCGGCATCACCAGGAAGGCCGTGGCCGTCTCGGTCAACGCCCCGACCCGGCGGCAAACGACGCGGAGCGACCTGCTGCTCGCCTTCGCGCCGGTCAGGGCCGCTCGCCTCGACTGGATGGTGCAGCGGGCGACAGAGATGGGCGTCGGCATCATCCAGCCGGTGATGACCCAGCACACGCAGGCGCCCGCGCCCTCGACCGAGCGCATGCTGGCCAATGCGGTCGAGGCCGCCGAGCAATGCGGCGAACTGTCGGTGCCGGAGATCCGCGATGCCCGCAAGCTCGACGCCTTCCTCGGCGATCTCGATGCTGGGCGGCGGCTGGTGTTCTGCGACGAGGGCGCGGCGCGGGAAGACCCGGTTTCGATCCTGCGCGGCATCGGCGCCGGGCCTCTGGCCATTCTCGTCGGCCCGGAGGGCGGGTTTTCCGATGCGGAACGCGCCCGGTTGCGGGCACTGCCCTTTGTCACCTCGCTGCCGCTCGGTCATCGCATCCTGCGCGCCGACACGGCCGCGGTCGCGGCATTGACGCTGGCACAGGCCACGCATGGCGACTGGATCGGCGCCAGGGACTGAACACGCCGTTCCGCGACCCGGCGCACTTTCCGCTTGCGCCGGCCCTTCACGATGCGCCAAGGAACCCCCACATTGGGCCGCGCATTGCGGCATTCGAGGATGGCATGGCACGCGACCAGACCGATACAAGTCCGCTTGAGACTGTCGACGAGCTTGTCGCGTGGATCGCCGCCGGCGAAAAGCCGAAATCGCGCTGGCGCATCGGCACCGAACACGAAAAGTTTCCGTTCTATCGCGACGGGTTCCAGCCGGTCCCCTATGGCGGGCCGAAAGGCATCGAGGCGCTGCTGACCGGCATGCGCGACCTGCTGGGATGGGAGCCGATCATCGACGCCGGCAACATCATCGGGCTGGTCGAGCCGACCGGCCACGCCGCCATCAGCCTGGAGCCGGGCGGACAGTTCGAGCTTTCCGGCGCGCCGCTGGAAACGCTGTTCCAGACCTGCGCGGAGGGCAATTCGCACCTCATGCAATTGTCGGAGATCGCCGATCCGCTCGGCATCGGCTTCCTCGGCCTTGGCGCCTCGCCGAAATGGTCGCTGCCCGACACGCCGCGCATGCCGAAATCGCGCTACCGGATCATGACGGACTACATGCCGACCGTTGGCAGCCAGGGTCTCGACATGATGTACCGGACCTGCACGATCCAGGTGAATCTCGACTTTGCCTCCGAGGCCGACATGCGGCTGAAGTTCGCCGCGTCGATGAAGCTTCAGCCGGTCGCCACCGCGCTTTTCGCCAACTCGCCCTTCACCGACGGCCGCCCGAACGGATTGCTGTCGTGGCGCGCCGACATCTGGCGCGACACCGACAACAACCGCGCCGGAATCCTGCCGGCGACCTTCTCGCCCCGCTTCGGCTACCAGGATTATGTCGAGTGGGCGCTCGACGTGCCGATGTATTTCGTCCTGCGGAACGGGCGCTACCACGAAACGCATGTCACCTTCCGCCAGTTCATGAACGGGGCGCTGCGCAAGGACGTGCCGGACGGAATGCCGAACATCGGCGACTGGATCAACCATCTCGGCACGCTGTTCCCGGATGTCCGCCTGAAGCGCTACCTGGAAATGCGCGGCGCCGATGGCGGCCCGTGGCGGCGCATCTGCGCCCTTCCCGCATTCTGGGTCGGACTGCTCTATGACGAGGGCGCGCTGGCCGACGCCACCGAGCTGGTGAAGGACTGGACCTTCGAGGATGTGGTGCTGCTGCGCAACGAGGTTCCGGCGAAGGCCCTCAATGCCACGGTGCGCGGCCGCGGCCTGCGCGACGTGGCACGCGACGCGCTGGCGATCTCGCGCCGGGGCCTTGCGGCGCGCAACCGGCGCAATCGCGCAGGCTATGACGAAACCGGCTTCCTCAACCCGCTCGACGAGGTCGTCGCGCGCGGCACGACTAGCGCGGAGGAAATGCTCAACGCCTACAACACGCGCTGGGCCGGTTCGATCGAGCCGGTCTTCCTCGAATACGCCTATTGATCGAGGGCCGGCCAACTCGCAAAATGGCGGGCGTGGCCTATATTCTCCCGCAAGGCGGGCAGGTCGCGCCTGGAGGAAACCGATGAACAATCTCTTCGACATCGTCATGAACGCCGGCAACGGCCAGGCCGTGCAGGCCATGATGCGGCAGTTCGGGCTGAACCAGGCGCAGATGACCTCGGCGCTGGAAGCCCTGCTCCCGGCATTCAGCCAGGGCCTGAAGCGCAACACCGCCGATCCCTACGGGCTCGGCGCCGTGATGCAGGCGATGATGGCGGGCGGCTACGGCCAGTTCTTTTCCAATCCGGCCGCGGCGTTCACGCCGGCCGGCATGTCGGCGGGCAATGCGGTGCTCGGGCAGTTGTTCAAGTCCAAGGATCTGTCGCGCGCCGTCGCGTCGCAGGCCGCGGCGGCGACCGGAATCGGACAGGAAGTCCTCAAGCAGATGCTGCCGGCGCTGGCGACCATGCTCATGGGCGGCCTGGCGCAGCAGACGATGATGAAGGCCTCCAGTGGCGGTTTCGGCGCCTCGGGCAACATTTTCGGCGAGATCATCGACCAGATGATGAAGCAGGGCATGGGACAAGCGCGGCGGCCCGAGCCGCAACCCGAGCCGATGGACAATCCGCTGGGCAAGATCCTCGAAGGCATGTTCGGCGGCGGTCGCGCCACGCCGGATCGCGCCCCCGACCCGATGGGCGACAATCCGCTCGGCCGCATCTTCGAGGAAATGATGAAGGGCGGACTGGGTGGCGCCTCGCCGCGGCCGCGCGGTCGCGGCGACGAGGAG
>JBATNB010000059.1:0-2683 GCA_049290135.1 Rhizobiaceae bacterium | reverse complement strand
GGCGGGTGAGGATGGCGGGGAGATCGTCGTCGTCCTCGTCGTCGGCGAAGGTGGCTGCCGGCGCGGCGGAAGGGGCTTCGAAATCCGGCTCGATGCGCACGCCTGAAAAAGGCGCGTCGAAATCATCGTCGTCATCGGCTCCCGGGATGGCATCCGGGGCGCGGCGACGGGCAAACGCGGCGGCCGGCAATGCCGGAAGATGGCGACGGAAGAACGCCCTGGTGGTGTAGGCCGTGTGGACGAGCGCGCCGATGAAGGGCGAGCCGCCTTCCTCGACCTCGTCGTCCTCGTCCACCGCGAACCGGTCGCGGGCCGCTTGCGCCGGCGCGACGCGCCACAGGAGATCGGCGCCATAGACCAGAAGGCCGATGGACAGGGGCAGAAGCACCAGGCCGACGAGAACCGCATAGGCGCCGGAAGGCAGCCCGCCGACCGCCAGTCCCGGCACCCGCAGCACCAGATCGCCGATGACGCCGCCGAGCCCGAGCGGAAGCGGCCAGCTTGGGGCGACCGGCAGGGTTCCGGCAAAGGCCGCGGCCGTGACCGTGCCGCCAAGCCATGCAAGCGCCCGCCGCCGGCCTGAATCCACGCCGCGACCGCTCATCAGCAGCCATCCCCACGACAAGGCCGGCAGCAGCGCCGCCAGCGCGGCAAGGCCGAAGAACTGCATGGCAAGGTCGGCGAACACGGCGCCGGGATATCCGGCGGCGTTGCGTACCTCGTTGCCGCTGGCATAGGAAAAGCTCGGGTCGGAAACGTTCCAGGTCGCCAGCGCCGCGACGGCGAACACCGTCGCGGCCGCCAGCACCAGGCCGCCGGTTCGGTTGGCAAGTCCACGCATGCCGGCACGAAGGTCGCGCCGGGCGGGATCGATGGCAAAGGTCGCGGTATGGCCTGTGGGCATGGGCGCTCTCGTCCGGAATGCGGGCGCGCGGGCGCGCCCAATGTCGGACGGGAGGCTAGGGCGCGAAGGTTAAGGGGCCATTAACCATGCCGGCCATCACAGGCCGCGGATCTCGCTCTCCGGATTGGCACCGATCTTGTGGATGGAAATGTCGGCGCCGCGCAGTTCCTGGTCCTCCGTCAGCCTGATGCCGATCGTCGCTTTCAGTCCGCCATAGACGAGATGGCCGGCGACCAGCGCGTAGGCGGCACCGGCGAGGCTGCCCGCCAGCTGGCCGGCCAACGTCACGCCACCCATGCCGCCAAGTACGGTCTGGCCGAAGATGCCGGCCGCGACGCCGCCCCAGAGCCCGCACAATCCGTGCAGCGGCCAGACGCCGAGCACGTCGTCGATGCGCAGTTTCTCCTGGGTGTAGTGGAAGCCCTTGACGAAGATGACGCCGGCGATGGCGCCGGTGGCGAGCGCGCCGGCGGGATGGAACAGGTCGGACCCGGCGCAGACGGCGACCAGGCCGGCGAGCGCGCCATTGTGGACGAAGCCGGGATCGTTGCGGCCGACGACGAGGGCGGCGAGGATCCCGCCGGCCATCGCCATCAGCGAATTCATGGCCACGAGCCCGGAAGCCGCGGCGGTCGATTGCGCGCTCATCACGTTGAAGCCGAACCAGCCGGTGCACAGCAGCCAGGTGCCGAGCGCCAGCCACGGAATCGACGAGGGCGGGGTCGGGTGCGACTTGCCGGTGGCGCTGTAGCGGCCGAGGCGGGCGCCGAGCATGCGCACCGCGCCGAGCGCGATGAACCCGCCAACGGCATGGACCACGACGGAACCGGCGAAATCGTGGAACGGCGCGCCGAACCACGCGGCAAAGCGATCCTGCAGGCCGAAGCGCCCGCCCCAGACGATGCCTTCGAACAACGGATAGGCGAGGCCGACGATGATCGCGGTGGCGATGCCCTGCGCCCCGAACCGCATGCGCTCGGCCACGCCGCCCGACACGATCGCCGGCACGGCGGCGGCGAAGGTGAGAAGGAAGAAGAACTTCACCAGGGTGAAGCCCTGCGGCAGGAAGGTGTCGCCGCCATTGGCGCCAGAAAGCGTGCGGGCATCGGCAAGGAAGCCGACGCCATAGGCCACCGTATAGCCGATGAGGAAATAGGCCGCGGTGGAGATGGCAAAATCGGCGATGATCTTCACCAGGGCGTTGACCTGGTTCTTGTGGCGCACCGTGCCGACCTCCAGGAAGGCGAAGCCGCCATGCATGGCGAACACCAGGATCGCACCCATGAGCACGAAGAACACATCGTTTCCAGGCTGGCTGGTCGGCATCGGCATCCCCCTTGTCCGGCGCCGCTCGCGGGCGCGTTCGAGGCGGGGAGATTCAAATGCCGTGCCAGTTGCCTGAAATGCAGGCAGCCGCGCGCGCCGGCACCGCAAGCAGGCGGCTTCTGCCCAATTCAGCGGCAATTGCGCGATTCCCGACAGGCAGATGGGCAAAAAAGAGGCCCGGCCGAAGCCGGGCCCAAGGGGAGCGCCTGGGCGCTCCCGGGGGTCAGCAAACCCGGTTCAGTTGTAGGCCCGCTCGCCATGGGAGGAGATGTCGAGGCCTTCGCGCTCCTGCTGGTCGGTCAGGCGCAATCCCATGACCGCCTTGATCAGGTAGAGCGAGACGGCGGCGACGACGGCCGACCAGACGACGGCGATGATGACCGCGGTGCCCTGGGTCATGAACTGGCCGCCGATGGAATAGTCGGCGCCGCCGGGCGCGAAGCCGCCAAGCGC
>JBATNB010000058.1:0-6147 GCA_049290135.1 Rhizobiaceae bacterium | reverse complement strand
CAGCTTCTTGCGCACGGCCTCGGCGAGGACGGCGCGGTCGGCCGACACCCAGCAGCCGCGGCCGGGCAGGTTGCGCTTGAGATCGGGTGTGACCGTGCCGTCAGGCGCGCGCACGAACCGGATGAGCGCGCCGTCGCGGTCGTCGCGATTGCGCGTCACGATGCAGGTGCGTTCGCCCATCGGTTCGATCACGCCCGTTCCCCATGGCGATCAGGCTTCGGCGGCGGATTCATCCGCCTCCGCGGCCACCAGATCGCTCTCGCTGATCCAGCCGGCCTTGAGCCGGGCGATCAGCACCATCTGCTCGGCATCGGCGCGGCTGACGCCGTGGCTGGCGAGCACGCCTTCGAAATGCTTGGTCTCGTTGTCCTTACGTTCCTTCCAGCCGACGAGATCGTCGACGGCATAGCCGGCAAAGTCCTCGATCGTCTTCACGCCATCCTCGCCGAGCGCCACCATCATGGCGGTGGTGATGCCCGGCAGTTCGCGCAGTTCGTCGGCGACGCCGAGCGCACGGCGCTTGTCGTCGTTTTCCGCCTCGATGCGGTCCAGCCATTCGCGGGCGCGGTTCTGGATCTCCGTCGCGGTGTCCTCGTCGAAGCCGTCGATGGAGGCGATATCGCCGAGATCGACATAGGCCACTTCCTCGATGGACGAGAAGCCCTCAGTGGCCAGCAGCTGGCCGACCATCTCGTCGACGTCGAGGGAATCCATGAACAGGCGCGTGCGCTCGTTGAATTCCTTCTGCCGGCGCTGGCTTTCCTCTTCCTCGGTCAGGATGTCGATGTCCCAGCCGGTGAGCTGCGAGGCGAGGCGCACATTCTGGCCGCGGCGGCCGATGGCGAGCGACAGCTGGTCGTCGGGCACCACCACCTCGATGCGCTCGGCATCCTCGTCGAGCACGACCTTGGCGACTTCGGCCGGCTGCAGCGCGTTGACGATGAAGGACGCGGCGTCGGGCGACCAGGGAATGATGTCGATCTTCTCGCCCTGGAGCTCGCCGACCACCGCCTGCACGCGGCTGCCGCGCATGCCGACGCAGGCGCCGACCGGATCGATGGAGGAATCGCGGCTGATGACGGCGATCTTGGCGCGGGAGCCGGGATCGCGGGCCACCGACTTGATCTCGATGATGCCGTCGTAGATCTCCGGCACTTCCATGGTGAACAGCTTCGCCATGAACATGGGATGGGTGCGCGACAGGAAGATCTGCGGGCCGCGCTGTTCGCGGCGCACGTCATAGACGTAGGCGCGGATGCGGTCGCCCGGCTTGAACAGTTCGCGCGGGATGAGTTCGTCGCGGCGCACGATCGCCTCGCCGCGGCCGAGGTCGACGATGACATTGCCGTATTCGACGCGCTTGACCACGCCGTTGACGATCTCGCCGACCTTGTCCTTGAAATCGTCATACTGGCGGTCGCGCTCGGCCTCGCGCACCTTCTGCACGATGACCTGCTTGGCCGACTGCGTGGCGATGCGGCCATATTCGATCGGCGGCAGCTGCTCGGCGATGAAGTCGCCGACCTGGGCGTCCGGATTGCGGCCGCGGGCGTCGACGATGGCGATCTGGGTGGCGAAATCCTCCACCTTGTCGACCACTTCGAGCAGCCGCTGCAGCTTCATCTCGCCGGTGTTCGGGTTGATGTCGACGCGGATGTTGGTCTCCTGGCCATAGCGCGAGCGGGCCGCCTTCTGGATGGCGTCCGCCATCGCGGCGATGACGATCTTCTTGTCGATCGATTTCTCGCGGGCGACCGCATCCGCGATCTGGATCAGTTCGAGCCTGTTTGCACTGACCGCCATGGTCGTCTCCTCTTGCCGTTCCGGGTCAATAATCCGGTCCGGGTTTGCCGTTTATTGCGTCGCGTCACCGGCGTCGTCGCGCCGGCGCCGTTGTTCCTTGCGCTCCTTGCGCACCTTCTTGTCCTGGCGCAGCGCATCGCGCACCAAATCGTCGGTGAGCACGAGCCGCGCCTCCGAGACCATCTCGTAGGGCACCTCGACCGTCGGCTCGTCGTCGCCATAGGCGATCTGGTCGCGCTCCAGCGTGAAGCCCGTTTCGCCGGCCGCGACGATGCGGCCGCGAAACTTCTTCTTGCCGGCCACCGGACCGGCGGTGTCGAGCCTGAGGAGATGGCCCTGCCAGCGCGCGAAGTCGCCGGGCCGCACCATCGGCCGGTCGATGCCGGGCGAGGAGATCTCCAGATGATAGGCCTTGCCGATCGGATCGTCGACGTCGAGCGACGGCGAGATCAGCCGGCTGACTTCCTCGCAATCGTCGACCGACATCGAGCCGTCTGGACGCTCGGCCATGATCTGCAGCGTGGCGCCGTTCAACCCGCTCAGCCGGATGCGCACGAGGCGATAGCCGGCGATGACGAGGATCGGTTCGACGATCGCCGCGACGCGCGCCTCCACCCCCGTCTCGCGGGCGAAGCGTTCCTCGCTCAACTCCGGCATCGGCTCGCTCAACCTTCGGGCTCCGGTCGCGGCCAACAAAAAAGAGCGGGACCGGCGGGACCCACTCTCCGTCTGATGACCTGAGAATTTGAAGTCGCTATAGAACGGTTCGGGGGACTTTGCAAGAAAAACCACCGTCTGGCCGGCGCCGCGAGGCCTATCGGCGCCGCCATTCCAGATATGCCGGCGCGCGGCCTTCGCGGATGGCCTTGGCCTCGTAGCGGGTTCCCGGCCAGCCGGCGAAAGGCCGGGCGACATCGCGGCCTGTCGGTTCGAACGCGCCATGCGCGGCGAGCCGCGTGACGGTCCAGTCGACATAGTGGGCGATATCGGAGGCAAAGCGGAACACGCCGCCGGGCTTCAGCACGCGGGCGAAGCGGTCGAGATTGGCGGCGTTGACGAAGCGGCGCTTGTGGTGGCGCGGCTTCGGCCACGGATCGGGATAGAACAGGTCGATGCCGTCGATGCTCGCCGGCGGCAGCCAGTCGAGCACGCGCACGGCGTCGTCGTCGTAGAGGCGCAGATTGTCCCGCGGCTCGGCGTGAAGCAGCACTAGCAGCTTGGCCATGCCGTTGACGAACGGCTCGATGCCGATGAAGCCCGACGCCGGATGGCGCCCGGCCTCGTGATGGAGGTGTTCGCCGCCGCCAAAGCCGATCTCGATGCGCATCGTGTCGACCGGCAGGGCAAACAGCGCGCGCGGGTCGGCCGGACAGGGCGCCGCCAAATCGAGGCGGAGCGCGTCGAGGCCGGCGAGCGCGCGGGCCTGGAGCGGCCGGATGGTCTTGCCGTGGCGACGGCCGAAAAACGCCTCCGTCGAACGCGTCCGGCGCTGCGCCGACACGATATCAGCCGGCAAGCGCCTGCTTCAGCGGCTTGGCCAGGTCGACCCTTTCCCAGGAGAACGCGCCGTCGCGGCCCGGCTTGCGGCCGAAATGGCCGTAGGAAGAGGTCCTGGCGTAGATCGGCTTGTTGAGGTCGAGATGCCGGCGGATGCCCGAGGGCGACAGGTCCATGAGCTTGCGGATCGCCGCCTCCAGGCGGTCCTCCGACACCTTTCCGGTACCGTGCAGGTCGATGTAGACCGACAGCGGCTGCGCCACGCCGATGGCGTAGGACAGCTGGATGGTGCAGCGGTCGGCAAGGCCGGCGGCCACGACATTCTTGGCCAGGTAGCGCGCGGCGTAGGCGGCCGAACGGTCCACCTTGGTGGTGTCCTTGCCGGAGAAGGCGCCGCCACCATGCGGCGCGGCGCCGCCATAGGTGTCGACGATGATCTTGCGGCCGGTCAGGCCGGCGTCGCCGTCCGGTCCGCCGATGACGAACTTGCCCGTCGGGTTGATGTACCAGTCGCAGTCGTCGGCGATCTTCAGGTCGCCCAGCGCCGCGCGGATGTAGGGCTCGACGACCTTGCGGACCTTGGCCGAATCCCACCGCGCATCAAGATGCTGGGTGGACAGCACGATGGAGGCCACCTCGGCCGGTTTGCCGGCGACGTAGCGCACGGTCACCTGGCTCTTGGCGTCGGGACCGAGCTTGCCGGCGTCGCCCTCGCCCTTGTGGCGGGCGGCGGCCAGCAATTCCAGGATCTTGTGGCTGTAGTAGATCGGCGCCGGCATCAGGTCGGGCGTCTCGTTACAGGCATAGCCGAACATGATGCCCTGGTCGCCGGCGCCTTCCGACCCCTGCCGGTCGGCGGCGTTGTCGACGCCCTGGGCGATGTCGGCGGACTGGCTGTGCAGGAGCACGTCGATCCGGGCGGTCTTCCAGTGGAACCCGTCCTGCTCGTAGCCGATGTCGCGGATGGCCTTGCGCGCGGCGGCCTTGAACTTGGCCGGATTGATGACCGGCTCGTTGCGCCCGTTGATCAGGACCTTGCCGTCCTTGCCCTTCCTCAGCAACGTCTCGGGGACGCGCACTTCGCCGGCGATGACGACGCGATTGGTCGTGGTGAGGGTTTCGCAGGCGATCCGGACCGTCCACGGATCGATGCCGGTCTTCTTCGCCTCGCGATAGACCAGATCGACGATTTCATCGGAAATGCGGTCGCAGACCTTGTCCGGATGGCCTTCGGAAACGGATTCGCTGGTGAACAGGTAATCGGCGCGCGCCACGGGCAACCCCCTTGAAGGAAAGCGGACGATACCCTTTTCGCCCGCGAACCGGGCAATACGGGCCGTTTCCGCCTCCGTCAAGCCGAGTCGGCGGGTCAGCGCCGAACTTCACCCATTGTCGTCGTCAGCCAGCGCCTTGACGAGATCGATGATCTTGCGCCGGACCTTGGGGTCGCCGATTTTCATGAAGGCGCGGTTGAGCTGGAGGCCCTCGGCGCTGTTGAGGAAGTCGTAGACGAAGCTGCCGCCATCCTCGGAAAAGCCCTTGGCGGCGGCCTGGTCGAGGCCCGGCGCGTCCTCGAAGAAAAAGGAGACCGGAACCTTCAGCACGGTGGAGATCGCCTGGAGGCGCGATGCGCCGACCCGGTTGGTTCCCTTCTCGTACTTCTGGATCTGCTGGAATGTGATGCCGAGATGTTCGCCGAGCTTTTCCTGGCTCATGCCCAGCATGTTGCGGCGCATGCGGACCCGGCTTCCCACGTGGATGTCGATCGGATTCGGTTTTTTCTTGTTCTCAACCATGGTTTCCCTCGCCTCTTTTTTTCAAAGAAGGCTGTTTTCGCTCAAGCACCGGCTTTCCCCATGCCCCTGGGGTCTCCCGGCACCACCTCGTCGTCGCTGCGGATTGTTCTTGAAGGCGCGCGTGTGCGCTCAACCTTTCAGCGAAGACGTGCGCCTGTTCATAGCACACGCATAGGCCACAAGGATAATCATTAATGCGACCGGGATGCGAGATCGCACGGCATCATTAAAGGCTAATGTACGCGAAAGTGGCAATGCGGCGTCCAGCGCGCCGACCGCGTCGAGGCCGAGCGCCGACAGGATGCGGCCGCGCGAATCGATGATGGCGGAAATGCCGTTGTTGCCGGCGCGCAGCATCGGCAGGCCGGTTTCGGCGGCGCGCAACTGCGCCTGGCGCAGGTGCTGGTACGGCCCGGCCGTGCGCCCGAACCAGGTGTCGACGGTGACATTGACCATCAGGTCGGCGCGACCGGCGTCGCGCGCCACCTCGGCGGAAAAGATCGCCTCGTAGCAGATCAGCGGCAGCACGCGCAGGCCGTCCGGCCCGCTCAGCACATGGCGCGCGGCGGCGGCCGAATAGCCGCCCGGCGACAGCGTTACCGGATCGATTCCGGCCGCGGAGAACAGGTCGGCGAACGGCAGATATTCGCCGAACGGCACGCGGTGCACCTTGTCGGCCGCGTCGGTGATCTGGCCCGACGCGTCAATGGCGACAAGCGAATTGTAGTAGGCGGTGGCCGCGTCCTTCGCCGCGCCCGGCTCCTCGCGCACCGCGCCGGCCAGAAGCATCTGCCCGTCGGCGAGCGCCTCGGCGATCGACGTCAGCATCTCCGGCCGATCGGAAAACAGGAACGGCACGGAGGTTTCCGGCCAGACCACCAGGCGGGCGGGCGGGGCGCCGTCCCGGGGAGGCAGCGCCGTCAGTTCGGTCAGGCGGGCAAAGGCACGCTCGCGCGCCTCGATCGACATGGCGGCGTCGAGGCGTTCGGAGGGCTGCACGATGCGCACGTCGAGGCTCGGTCCCCGCATCGGCAGCGACAGCCGCCAGGCG
>JBATNB010000057.1:0-4379 GCA_049290135.1 Rhizobiaceae bacterium | reverse complement strand
AGATCGCGCGCCACGCCCGCCAGCTGGATCAACAGGGCGCGGTTGACGGCCGGAGCGGCGGCCTCCGCGGATCGCTCGACCGTGAGCGTGGCCTGGATGTTGCCGCGGGCGAAGCGCTTCTGGATTTCCTGGCGCATGGCCGGCTCCAGCCGATCGAGGCCGGGCGGCAGGCGAAGGCGCATGTCGAGGCCCTTGCCGTTGACCGAGCGGACCTCCCAGACAAGCGAACGTTCGTCGGCGACGGCGTCGGCCCGGGCAAAGCCCGTCATGCTTGCGACCGGCATGGAACGTTCCCCCTCCCCGCCAAAGCATTACTGCTGGGCTTCGCCCTCGACCGGTTCGTCGACCGCGACGCCGCGCTGCTTCTCGATCTGGCGCCAGCGTTCGACGTTCCTGTTGTGCTCTTCAAGCGTGGAGGCGAAGGCGTGGCCGCCGGTGCCGTCGGCGACGAAATAGAGATCGTCCGTGCGGGCCGGATTGGCGACGGCTTCCAGGGCCGCCTTGCCCGGATTGGCGATCGGCGTCGGCGGCAGGCCATCGATGACATAGGTGTTGTAGGGCGTCGGCTTGTCGATATCGGAACGGTAGATCGGGCGGTCCGCCGGTTTCCCGGCGCCGCCGAACAGGCCATAGATGATGGTCGGATCGGACTGGAGCCGCATGCCCTTGCGCAGGCGGTTGATGAACACCGCCGCCACGCGCGGCCGCTCGTCGGCCACTCCAGTTTCCTTCTCCACGATCGAGGCGAGCGTGACGAACTCGTTGATGTCCTTGACCGGAAGGTCGCTGTCGCGCCGCGCCCAGATCGATTCCACCAGCTTGGCCTGGTCGGCCCGCATTCTGGCGATGATCGCGTCACGGCTCATGCCGCGCGAAAAACGCTGCGTATCGGCCACCAGCGAACCTTCCGCCGGCACATCGGTCGGCATTGTTCCGGTCAGCACCGGATCGGCCGAAATCCGGGCGAAGGCCTGTGTGACGGTCCAGCCTTCCGGGATCGTCAGCGAGTAGAGGATCGACTTGCCGGACACCAGCGTGTCCATGACCTGGCGCATCGAAGCGCCGGCCTTGAGTTCATACTCCCCGGCCTTCAGCTTCCGGGCGGCGCCATTGGCGCGCACGCCGATCTGGAAGATGCGCGAATCGGAAATGATGCCGGAACGCTCAAGTTGCGTGGCCACGCCATCCCAGCCGGAATTCGGTTTCACTTCGAACACCGTGGCCGCGCCAAGCGGTCCGGCGCCTTCGAACTCCTTCTTGCCGTACCAGGCGGCGAATCCGGCGGCGATGACGCCGAGGATCACCAGCGACAACATGAAGTTCATGAACACCACGATCTGGCTGCGCGAGGCGCGCGACCGGCGCGGCGGCGGCGCGACGGCTTCCGGCTTCAGCGCCTCGGCGGCCGACTTCGGCATGACGACGGTTTGGCCCGCGCTGTGGGCGGCGTTCGGCGGCAGATCGTTCATGCCCTGATCCCGTCTGTGCACCGGTGCCGGGGACGGCAATTCGGCGCTTTCGTGTTCACGTATCGCCCGATAGGCGCGAATATTGCCGATTTCGCGGCGCGAGGCCGATCGTCAACCGTTGAAACGCCGAAACACCAGCGTCGCGTTGGTGCCGCCGAAGCCGAAGGAATTGGACATTGCGACGTCGATCCGGCGTTCCCTTGCCGTGTTGGGCACGAGATCGATCGCGGTTTCGACTTCCGGATCGTCGAGATTGATCGTCGGGGGAGCGATGTTGTCGCGAATCGCCAGCACCGAAAAGATTGCCTCGGCGGCGCCGGCGGCGCCGAGCAAATGACCGATGGCGGATTTGGTGGACGACATCGACACCGTCGAGGCGGCATTGCCGAGCAGGCGCTCCACCGCGCCAAGCTCAATGGTGTCGGCCATGGTCGAGGTGCCATGGGCGTTGATGTAGTCGATGTCCGACGGCGTCAATTCGGCGCGTTTCAGCGCCGCGGTCATGCAGCGGAACGCCCCGTCGCCATCCTCGGACGGCGCGGTGATGTGATAGGCGTCGCCCGTCAGTCCATACCCGACGATCTCGGCATAGATTTTCGCGCCGCGCGCCCGGGCATGCTCGAGCTCTTCCAGCACGACCACACCCGCGCCCTCGCCCATGACAAAGCCATCGCGATCCCGGTCATAGGGGCGGGAAGCGCGCGTCGGGTCGTCATTGCGCTTGGTGGAAAGGGCGCGGCAGGCGGCGAACCCGGCCAGCGACAGACGCGTGACCGGCGCCTCGGTGCCGCCGGCGACCATCACGTCGGCATCGCCGAGCATGATCAGCCGGGATGCGTCGCCGATGGCGTGCGCGCCGGTGGAACAGGCGGTCACCACGGCGTGGTTCGGCCCCTTGAACCCGTGGCGGATGGAAACCTGGCCGGACACGAGGTTGATGATGTTGCCGGGAATGAAGAAGGGCGAAATGCGCCGGGGGCCGCGTTCGCGCAGGATCAGCGTCTGTTCGGATATGCCGTCAATGCCGCCGATTCCCGATCCGATCATGACGCCGGTGGCGCAGCGGTCGGCTTCGTTTTGCGGGACCCAGCCCGAATCGCGGATCGCTTCCTCGGCGGCGGTGATGCCATAGAGGATGAAATCGCCGATCTTGCGCTGTTCCTTCGGCTCGAGGAACTGGTCGGGATTGAAGCTGCCGTCCGAACCGTCGCCGCGCGGGATTTCATGCGCGATCCTGCAGGCCAGGTCATCGACCTCGAACCGTTCGATCACGCGCGCCGCACTGCGCCCGGAGAGGAGCTGGCGCCAGCCATGCTCCGCACCCACGCCGTAAGGCGACAGAAGTCCCAGCCCGGTAACGACAACTCGGCGCAACCGATCCCTCCGTCCGGACGCGACGATCAGACGCCGCGTCCCCTAGCGGAAACGCTCAGGCCTTGGCCTTGTCGATGAACTTGACCGCGTCGCCGACGGTCAGGATGGTCTCGGCGGCGTCATCGGGAATCTCGATGCTGAATTCTTCTTCGAACGCCATGACGAGCTCGACCGTGTCGAGGCTGTCCGCGCCGAGATCGTCGATGAAGCTGGCGGCCTCGTTGACCTTCTCGGCATCCACGCCGAGGTGCTCGACGACGATTTTCTTGACGCGTTCTGCGGTGTCGCTCATCTCTGACCCCTTGTCCAAACTGGTTCTTCGTTTACCGGCTGCCTGGCGCCCCCTGCGCCCGTGACCGGCCATTTCGGGCGGCGATTACCATGAAACGCCGCCCCATTCCAAGGCTTAAAAACCGCCATCCCCGATCAGATCATCGCCATGCCGCCGTTGACATGCAAGGTCTGGCCGGTGACATAGCCCGCGGCATCCGACGCCAGAAAGACGGCGGCCGCGGCAATGTCGCCCCCGGAGCCCATCCGCTTCATCGGAATGGCGCCCATGATGGCCTCTTTCTGCTTGTCGTTGAGCTTGTCGGTCATGGCCGATTCGATGAACCCCGGCGCGATGCAATTCACCGTGACATTGCGGGTGGCGATTTCCTGCGCCAACGATTTAGTGAAGCCGATCATGCCGGCCTTGGACGCGCAGTAGTTCGCTTGCCCTGGGTTCCCTGTGACGCCGACGATCGAGGTGATGTTGATGATGCGGCCGGCGCGGCGGCGCATCATCGGATGGGTCAATTCGCGCGTCAGGACAAAGGCCGACGTCAGATTGACCTCGATGACGGCATCCCAGTCGGCATCGGCCATGCGGACGAACAGCCCGTCCCTGGTGATGCCGGCGTTGTTGACCAGGATGTCGACACCACCGAGGCCGGCCTCGGCCGCCTGGGCAAGCGCCTTGACCTCGGCGCGCACGGACAGGTTCGCCGGGAAAGCCATCGCGCGGTCGCCGAATTCGGCCACCATCGCGTCGAGCTTTTCCTTGCGCGTCCCGTGCAGCCCGACGGTGGCGCCGGCGGCGTGGAATGCGCGGGCGATCGCCTCGCCGATGCCGCCGGTCGCGCCGGTCACCAGGGCCTTCTTGCCGGTCAGTTCGAACATGGTCGTCTTCCTTTCTTGGCGATCAGGCCAAACCGGCGAGCGCCGCGTCGACATCGGCGGGGGCGCCGACATTGACCGTGGCCAGATCGCGATTGATGCGGCGAGCGAGGCCGGAAAGCACCTTGCCCGCGCCGATTTCATAAAGCGACGTCACGCCGTTGGCGGCGAACCACTCGACCGTCTCGCGCCAGCGCACGCGGCCGGTAACCTGCTCGACCAGCCGGCGGACGATCTCGTCGGGCGCGGTGAGCGGCGTGACCGTGACATTGGCGACCACGGGAACGGCTGGCGTTGCCTTGGCAACCGACGCAAGCGCCTCGCGCATGGCGTCGGCCGCCGGCTGCATCAGCGACGAATGGAACGGCGCGGAGA
>JBATNB010000056.1:0-2318 GCA_049290135.1 Rhizobiaceae bacterium | reverse complement strand
GCGGATCACCTGCGGACCGGCCGCGTCGACGCGGATGACGGAATCGTCCAGCCGGTTGACGATGTCGCGGTCATGCATCAGCCAGGCGTCCGCGATCCCGGCGAGCCGTTCGCGCGCCTCGTCGTTGCCGATTGCCTGCGGCTCCTCCGACCGGTTTCCGGACGTCATCACCAGCGGGCCGGAAAACGCGGCGAGCAGCAGGTGATGGAGCGGCGTGTAGGGCAGCATCGCGCCGATCCGGTCCTGCCCCGGCGAGACCGAGGGCGCCAGGCCCTGCCCTTCGACCAGCACGATGGGTGCGGCGTGCGAAACCAGCCACGCCTCTTCATCCGCGCTGGCGCGGCAATGCCGGCGCAGGCGCTCGACATCCCGGAACATCACCGCGAAGGGCTTGGCATGGCGCTGCTTGCGCTGGCGCAAGCCCGCGACCGCATCCTCGTTCATGGCGTCGCAGGCGAGATGAAAGCCACCGATGCCCTTGATCGCGATGATGTGCCCCGCGCGCAGCATCGCCGCCGCGCGTTCGACCGGATTGTCGCCGTCCGCCGGCGCCATCGACTCCAGCCACAGGCGCGGCCCGCAGCGCGGGCAGGCGTTCGGTTGCGCATGGAAGCGCCGGTCGGCGGGATCGCGATATTCCGCCTCGCATGCCTCGCACATCGGGAACGCCTGCATCGAGGTGTTGGCGCGGTCGTAGGGAATGGCCCGCACGATCGACAGGCGCGGACCGCAATGGGTGCAATTGGTGAACGCGTAGCCGAACCGCCGGTTCGCGGGGTCCTCGATGTCGGCCAGGCACGCCGGACAGGTCGCCGCGTCGGGGACCACGCCTGTGGACACCGTGCCCTGGACGCTGCGGCCGATGACAAAACCATCGGGAAGTACGGGCGGCGGCGCGATCGCCTCGCGCTCCACCGCGTCGATGCGCGACAGTGGCGGCGCGTCGGCGACGAGGCGGTCCATGAACCGGTCGAGATCGCCCGCCTCGCCATAGGCGATGATGGCCACCCCTTCCCCGTCATTGACGACCTCGCCGGCGATGGCCTCGTCCCGGGCGATGCGCCACACATGCGGGCGAAACCCGACGCCCTGGACCAGTCCGCGCACGCGGATGCGCCAGCCTTGCATTGCCGGATCCATCGTCTCAGGCTCCCGCCGCGACGCCGGCGCGGCACGGGCGGTGCATGAAAACGGCGCAGGTTCGGGAACCGGTCATGGCCGAACCAGTGCCACGGTTTTCCGCCGCCGCCAACTGCCCGCCGACCAACTGGACAGCCGCGCGGCGCGTGGGCATGTTGCGCCCATGGATACCACCGGACTGAGACAGGCCATCGCCTCCGGGCGCGGCGACAAACCTGCCGATCTCGTGCTCAAGGGCGGACGTTTTTTCGACCTCGTGACCGGTGCGCTGGTGGCGGGTGACATCGCCATCAACGGCGACCGCATCGTCGGCACCGCGGCGAGCTACGCCGGCAACCGCGAGATCGACATCTCCGGCCGTATCGTCGTGCCGGGGTTCATCGACACGCATTTGCATGTGGAATCCTCGCTCGTCACGCCCTTCGAGTTCGACCGTTGCGTGGCGCCGCGCGGCATCACCACCGCCATCTGCGATCCGCATGAAATCGCCAATGTCGCCGGCGCCGAGGGCATCCGTTACTTCCTCGAGGCCGCGACGCGGACGGTGATCGACCTGCGCGTGCAATTGTCGAGCTGCGTGCCGTCCACCGCGATGGAGACCGCCGGCGCCCGGCTCGAGATCGACGATTTGCGCCCCTTCATCGGCCACCCCAAGGTGATCGGCCTTGCCGAGTTCATGAACTATCCGGGCGTGCTCAATGGCGACCCGTCGTGCATGGCGAAGCTCGAGGCGTTTCAGGGCGGCCACATCGACGGCCACGCGCCGCTCCTGCGCGGCATGGACCTCAACGCCTATCTCGCCGCCGGCATCCGCACCGACCACGAGACCACCACCGCCGCCGAGGCGCTGGAGAAGCTCTCCAAGGGCATGCACGTACTCGTCCGCGAGGGATCGGTATCGAAGGATCTCGACGCCCTGATCCCGATCATCACCGAGCGTCATTCGGCCTTCATCGCCCTGTGCACCGACGACCGCAATCCGCTCGACATCGCCGAGCACGGCCATCTCGACCACATGATCCGCCACGCCATTGCAAGCGGTGTCGAGCCGCTGGCGATCTACCGCGCCGCATCCATTTCGGCGGCGCGCGCCTTCGGCCTGCGCGACCGCGGCCTGGTCGCGCCGGGCTGGCGGGCCGATCTCGTGCTCAAGGGCGGACGTTTTTTCGACCTCGTGA
>JBATNB010000055.1:0-3844 GCA_049290135.1 Rhizobiaceae bacterium | reverse complement strand
GTCCTGGCCGGAGCGCTGGCGGCCGCGGCAACCCGTGGCGCGCGGGCAGCGCCCGGCGAAACCTTCACGATCTCGCCTTCGGAATGGCCGATCGTGTCGACGATCGGGCCGGCGAACATCGAGGCCGACGGGATCGGCGCATGGTCGGGATCGGGCTGGCCGTCGAGCTCCTCGATGGTCTGGCCGTTCTCGTCCTCGCCGCCGCCGACGATGGCGCCGACTTCGTCATCAGCGACGCCGAGATAGGCGGCGATGACCTTCGGGTCCTTCTTGACCGCTTCGGGTCCGGCATCGGCGATCTTCTGTCCGTATTCGAGCACCACCACATGGTCGGAAATCTGCATGACCACGCTCATGTCGTGCTCGATCAGCAGGATCGACGTCCCGGTCTCGTCGCGGATCGACTTCAGCAGCGCGTTGAGTTCCGCCGATTCCCGCGCATTGAGGCCGGCGGCCGGCTCGTCGAGGCACAGAAGTTCCGGTTCGGTGCACATGGCGCGGGCGATCTCGAGCCGCCGCTGCGCGCCATAGGGCAGGTCGCCGGCCGGATCGTCGGCGCGCGCCGTCAGGCCGACCTTGTCGAGCCACTGCCGCGCCATGTCGATGGAGCGTCTGGACGCCTGCCGGTAGCCACCGAAGCCGACGAGGCCGAGCACGGTGAAGCCCGAGGCCTTCATCAGCGTGTTGTGCTGCGCGACGAGCAGGTTTTCCAGCACCGTCATGCCGGAAAACAGCCGGATGTTCTGGAACGTGCGCGCCACCCTGGCATGCTGGGTGATGCGGAAATCCGGCATGCGCTCCAGCAGGTATTTCTCCCCGCCCTTGCGCAGCATCGTGATCATGCCTTCGGTCGGCTTGTAGAAGCCGGTGATGCAGTTGAACACGGTGGTCTTGCCGGCGCCGTTCGGGCCGATGAGCGCGGTGATGTCGCCGCGTCTGGCTTCGAAGGACAGGTCGTTGATGGCGATCAACCCGCCGAACTTCATCGACAGGTGTTCGACCCTGAGGATCGTCGGATGGGACGACATCAGCCGTGACCCTCCTTGGTGAATTCGGCCGAGATGGATTTGCGCTCGTGCAGGAAGGCGCTCGGTTCGCGGCTGCCGACGAAGCCGCGCGGCTTCCACACCATGACGATCACCATGGCCAGGCCGAACAGCAGCATGCGGAACAGTTCCGGGGTGAAGTCATTGCCGAACAGGGCCTTGAGGAAGTTCATCTCGCGCAGGATCTCGGTGCCGCCGATCATCACCGCCGCGGCGACCGCGATGCCCGGCAGCGAGCCCATGCCGCCAAGCACGACGATGGCCACGATGACCGCCGATTCCATGAACACGAACGATTCCGGCGACACGAAGCCCTGCCGCGCGGCGAAGAAAGATCCGGCGAAGCCGGCGAACATGGCGCCGATGGCGAAGGCCGTCAGCTTGGTGTTGGTGGTGTTGATGCCGAGCGAACGGCAGGCGATCTCGTCCTCGCGCAAGGCCTCCCAGGCGCGGCCGATGGGCATGCGCCTGAGCCGCGTCGTCACGAACGCGGTGACGAGGCAGAGGACCAGGATGAGGTAGTAGAGGAAGATCTTGTAGTAGGCGCCCGAGGCCGCCAGCCCGAACACCTTGCCGAAATAGGCGTCCGACGACGCATTGAAATCGGCGAAACCGAACAGCGTCACCTTCGGGATGCCCGATATGCCGGCCGAGCCGTTGGTCACCTCGCGCCAGTTGATCAGCACCAGGCGGATGATCTCGCCGAAGGCGAGCGTCACGATGGCGAGATAGTCGCCCCTTAGCCTGAGCACCGGGAAGCCGAGAATGACGCCCCACATCGCCGCCAGGATGCCGGCCATCGGCAAAAGCAGCCAGAACGAGAAGCCGAAATGCTCCGACAACAGCGCATAGGAATAGGCGCCCACCGCGTAGAACGCGACATAGCCGAGATCGAGAAGGCCGGCGAGGCCGACGACGACGTTCAGGCCCCACGCCAGCATCACGTAGATGAGGATCTGGATGCCGAAATTGTCGACCCACTTCAGGGACCCCTGCAGGCCCGATCCCATGATGGCGATGACCGGATAGAAGAACAGCGCCACCACCGCGAGGCTGACCAGGTTCCGCCGGAGGAATCCGTGCTCCTTCGCCGGAATCGCCGCGCGCGACGCCTTGCGGGCCGCCATCGCCGGCTGGATGAACGCGGTCATGACGAACCGGAAGGCGAAGACGGCGCCGACGATGGAGGCCAGCAGGCCCCAGCGCTGCACCAGGATCAGTTCGTTGTGGATGTTCTGGTCGGTCTTCAGCCCGACCAGCAGCACGAACATCACCGCCGCGACCGCCGCGGCAAACAGCGCCTGCTTCAGCGCATGGCCGATGCCGGCTTCACCGGGCGCGTCGTCGGTCGCCGCGACGCGCTGCGCTTTGGGAGTCGCCATGGTTCAGACCTTCTCCACTTCGGGTCGGCCGAGCAGGCCGGACGGCATGAAGATCAACACGATCGCCAGGATCGAGAAGGCCGCCACGTCCTTGTAGTCGATCGAGAAATAGGCCGACCACATCGATTCGATGAACCCGATCAGCAGGCCGCCGACGACGGCGCCGGGGATGGAGCCGATGCCGCCGAGCACGGCGGCGGTGAAGGCCTTCACGCCCGGCGTGAAGCCGTCGGAGAACACCACCACGCCGTAATACATCAGGAACAGCGTTCCGGCGACGGCGGCGAGCGCCGCGCCCATGATGAAGGTGATCGAGATCGTGCGGTCGACGTCGACGCCAAGCATCGCCGCCATCTTGCGGTCCTGCTCGCAGGCGCGCTGGGCGCGGCCGAGCGGCGTCTTGTTGACCACGTACCAGAAGATGGCGAGCAACAGCGCCGTGACCACGACGATGATGACCTGCTTCAGCGAGAAGGTGATGCCGGAGACCTCCCAGGTCTGGCTGACCAGCGGCGGGATCGGCTTGTTGCGCGGGCCTTGCGTGACCTGCACGAAATTCGACAACGCGATCGACATGCCGATGGCCGTGATCAGCGGCGCCAGCCGGAACGAACCGCGCAGCGGCCGGTAGGCGGCGCGCTCGATGGCCCAGTTGTAGACGCTGGTCATCAGCATGGCGACGAGCATCATGATGATGAGGAACAGCACGACATGGACGCCGGCAAACAGCGAGGTGAGGATCAGGAACACGATCAACGCGACGAAGGCGCCCACCATGAAGATGTCGCCATGCGCGAAATTCACCATGCCGATGATGCCGTAGACCATCGTGTAGCCGATGGCGATCAAACCGTAGATCGACCCCAGAGTCAGCCCGTTGATCAGCTGCTGGACGAAATACTCCATACGCACTCCCCGCCGGGGCAACACTCACCGGTCTTCCTGCCGGACCTCCGCCCCCGCGCCTAGTCCTAGCGGCTTGGCGTTCGTTTGCAACCGTTTTCCGGCAGGTTCGAAATCCGCCGAAGCGAAAACATGCCGCTCAGGCGCATGGCGCGCCGGCGGTCGGTCCGGTCGACCCGCATCCTCCCGGTGTCGCGGATCGAACGACCTGCGGACGGCGTGGGCGGCCCCGGTCAGGCGACCGAGAATCCGTGCGCGAACGGATCGCGGTCATCGATGAAGATGGTGTTGTATCCGGTCGTGCGCGCCCATCCCGCGATCGACGGAATGATCGCGCGCCGCCCGGCCACCTCGGTCTCCGCCTCGACGCGGCCATGGAACAGCGAGCCGATGATCGACTCGTGCACGAACGCGTCGCCCGCCTTCAGCGCCCCCCGGGCGTGAAGCTGCGCCATGCGCGCCGACGTGCCGGTGCCGCACGGCGACCGGTCGATCGCCTTGTCGCCGTAGAAG
>JBATNB010000054.1:0-1886 GCA_049290135.1 Rhizobiaceae bacterium | reverse complement strand
CGCCAGGGCCGATGCCCCGCGCCGTGCGGCCTGAAGCGGAACCGTCGCGGCAAGGCGGCGCGAAACCGCGTCTCCCGGCCATGCAGGGCCGGGAGCGCCGTTCAGGAATGCGGCTTCACAGCACCTGGCTGAGCTGCATGGCGACGGACATGTCGCCGGCGACCTTGATCTTGCCGGTCATGAACGCCATCGTCGGATTGAGGTCGCCCGACATCATCGATTCCAGATTGTCCTTCGTCACCGTTACGGTGCAGTCGGCCGGACCGTCGGTCGTCGATACCGCCGAGCCGTCGATCACCACGACGCCGTCGGCGCCGCAATCGAACTTGACGGATCGCGTGAAGCGTCCGGACGCGACGTGGGAGCGGATCTTTTCGGCGATTTCGTCCATGGTCATGGTGTCTTCCTCGGTTATCAACGCGCGGTTCGGCGTGGCGTCTGCTTACAAATAATTGACGTTTACGTCAACGTGACCTAGCTTCGATCCGACACTTTCGCATCGGGAGGATCGCGCATGCAACTGACGCCGGAACACGAGTCGCTCAGGCGCACGGTCGCGGGCTTCGTGGCCAGCGAGATCAATCCGCATGTCGACGCATGGGAAGCGGCCGAGATGTTCCCGGCCCGGGAGTTGTTCGGCAAACTCGGCAAACTCGGCCTCCTCGGCATCAAGTACGATCCCGCCCATGGCGGACTCGGGCTCGACTTTTCCTACTCGATGGTGATGGCGGAAGAACTCGGGCTGATCGATTGCGGCGGCGTTCCCATGGCGATCGGCGTGCATACCGACATGGCCACGCCGGCGCTCAACCGGTTCGGTTCGGACCATGTGAAGCGCAATTTCCTGGCGCCCTCGATTGCCGGCGACGTGGTCGCCAGTCTCGGCGTTTCGGAGCCGGGCGGGGGATCCGACGTGGCGGCGGTGAAGACGACGGCGCGCCGCGATGGCGGCGACTGGGTCATTTCCGGCACGAAGATGTGGATCACCAACGGCATGCAGGCCGATTGGTGCTGCCTTCTGGCCAACACGGCGGACGGTCCGGTCCACCTCAACAAGTCGCTGATCGCCGTGCCCCTGGACGCCAGGGGAGTGACGCGCCAGAAGATCCACAAGATCGGCATGGATTCCTCCGACACGGCGCAATTGTTCTTCGACGATGTGCGCGTTCCGGTTGAAAACACCATCGGCGAGGAGGGCCTCGGATTCACCTACCAGATGCTGCAGTTCCAGGAGGAGCGCCTGTGGGGGGCGGCCAGTTCGCTGAAGGCGCTCGACCGGCTGATCGACCTGACCATCAGCTATGCCCGCGAGCGACGCACGTTCGGGCAGCCGCTCATCGACAATCAGGTCGTGCATTTCCGACTGGCGGAACTGCGGACGGAGGTGGAGGCGCTGCGGGCGCTCACATGGTCGGCGGTCGAGCAATATGTCGCCGGCCGCGATGTCACCCGTCTTGCCTCGATGGCCAAGCTCAAATGCGGCCGGCTCAGCCGCGAGGTCGCCGATTCCTGTCTGCAGTACTGGGGTGGCATGGGCTTCACCTGGGACAACCGGGTGGCGCGCGCCTATCGCGACGGGCGACTGGTTTCCATTGGCGGCGGCGCCGACGAGATCATGCTCGGGATCATCTGCAAGCTCGAAGGCACGTTGCCGGGCAAGTCCAATCGCAAGCGGGCCGGCGAAGCGGGCTGACTCGGTCCCGGACGGTTCCGCGCGCTTACCGCGAGGCTACCGCGTCATGACGGCAATCGACCCCGTTTCCCCGAGCGCGTCGCCGGCAGGGTTCCTGCGCGCTCTGTTTGCGCGCGCCGTGGCGGCGGCCGATCCGATGAAGATCCTGTCGGGACACCTGCCGGCGCGCCCGCCCGGGCGCGTGGTCGTTGTC
>JBATNB010000053.1:0-11874 GCA_049290135.1 Rhizobiaceae bacterium | reverse complement strand
GGCGTGGCCGAGAAAGCGGAAACCGGCGTCGAAATCCGTCACCCGGGTCTTTTCCCGGTTGAGCGCGAGGCCGGCGCGGGCGAGCAGCCTTTCGGCCTGTGCCTGCGCCTCGCCGGCGCCCCCGGGGCTGCGGCACAGAATGAGGAAATCGTCGGCGAAGCGGACGATACGCGCGCCCTCGCCGGCGAACGCCTCGTCGAGCCGGTCGAGATACAGGTTGGCAAGCAGCGGCGACAGCGGCGAGCCCTGGGCGAGACCGCGGCCATTCTCCCCCCAATGCTCCAGCCACTGGCTGACGACGAGGCTGGCCGGCCCCTCGGTCATCGATTCGGCCAGGCGCGCCATCAACGCATCGTGCGGCACCGAGGGAAAGAAATCGGCGATGTCGGCATCGACCACATGCGTGAGCCCGAGCGTGCGCAGATAGGAGACACGCCGCACCGCCTGCTGCACCGAGCGGCCCTCGCGATAGGCGAAGGACGATTCCTCGAACTCCCTGTCGAGCATCGGCCCGAGCGTCATGGCCAGCGCGGTCTGCGCCACGCGATCGCGCACGCAGGGGATGTCGAGCGCCCGCTCGCCGCCCGAGCGCTTGGGCACCATCACCCGCCTGAGCGGCCCCGGCGCATAGGTTCCCCGCTCCAGATCATGGGCGAGATCGGCGAGGCGGCCGACGACATGGCCGGCGAATTCGCCGACGGAGACGCGGTCGCCACCCGCCGCCCCGCCATTGCGCCAGACGCGCGACCACGCCTCGGTGAGGCGGGAGCGACCGAAAGCCTCTGCAAAAACAAGGGGATCGCGGATGAGCACGGGGCGCGGGCCAACGGTTTTCACGGGCAGAGCCTTTTTGGAAAAGCTTTATCCTTATGTAAAATAATGCTATTTTGGTATTACTTGCAAGTTTTTTCCTGTTTTGTTCGATTTGTAGGACAATATTCCTTGATCTCTTTGGAGAGAGGCACTTTTTTCTTCTCTCTTGACAAAGGCCTGCAAAGGGGGGAGTTTCGGGCGGTTCCGCATTTCACGCGGATTGAGACTTGAGCCCTAATTGTTTGATCACCTCCGCCCTGTTTCGGGCGGTTCCGCATTTCACGCGGATTGAGACGCGAAGTGCCAGCGCTGCAGGTTCATCGCTGGTTTCGGGCGGTTCCGCATTTCACGCGGATTGAGACGAAGCTGGCCGGCGGCCACGCCGTGCAGGGCGGTTTCGGGCGGTTCCGCATTTCACGCGGATTGAGACGTGAAGGACATGAGCGTCGGACAGGCCGATGGTTTCGGGCGGTTCCGCATTTCACGCGGATTGAGACGACCTCGGCGTCCGACATTGAGGGAGCGCTACCAGGTTTCGGGCGGTTCCGCATTTCACGCGGATTGAGACGAGGCCGCCCAGCGATGCCGGGCCGTATCCGCGCGTTTCGGGCGGTTCCGCATTTCACGCGGATTGAGACGCCATCGGGTAGCTGCCCAGATACATATCGCGTTTCGGGCGGTTCCGCATTTCACGCGGATTGAGACCCGGACCGGTAGGTGTAGAGCACCGCCGCGTCGTTTCGGGCGGTTCCGCATTTCACGCGGATTGAGACTCAGCCCCACGAACAGCGCGATGGCCACGAAGTTTCGGGCGGTTCCGCATTTCACGCGGATTGAGACACAGTTGACCTGGCAGGCCGTGGCGGCGGTGGGTTTCGGGCGGTTCCGCATTTCACGCGGATTGAGACCGTATGTGAATGTGGCTTCCGGGTTGTTCCGTTTCGGGCGGTTCCGCATTTCACGCGGATTGAGACAAACATGCCGTTGCCAGACCAGCAGCGCTGGCCATGTTTCGGGCGGTTCCGCATTTCACGCGGATTGAGACCCAACCTTTCCAACCGCGCCGGACATCTGCGACGTTTCGGGCGGTTCCGCATTTCACGCGGATTGAGACTTTCTGTGGAGGGCGGTGGTGACTTCGGCCGCCGTTTCGGGCGGTTCCGCATTTCACGCGGATTGAGACGACGCCGTCAGCATGGTCGGGTTGATCCAATGGGCGGTTTCGGGCGGTTCCGCATTTCACGCCCGCAACCTCTGCCTCCCCCCTGTGGGGAGGTCGGATCGGCAAGCGCAGCGCGACGATCCGGGTGGGGGTTCTTTGGTCGCGCCCTTCGCCGAACCCCCACCCCGACGCTGCGCGTCGACCCTCCCCACAAGGGGGAGGGTGAAGTGGGAGGCGCATTTCACGCGGATGAAATGCAACAAGGCCGGGGTTTGCACCCCGGCCTCTTTCGTTGCGGCGTCGCGACGATCAGCGCGGCGGCAGAGCGCCTTTCGGCGCGGGCAGAAGGCGCGGGCGGCCTTTCGGCGGCGGACCGGCGGACGGGTCCATCAGCTTGACCATGCTGCGTAGATCCCCGAAGTCGTTGACCTTCTTGCGGTAATCAAGCCGCGCGCCGACCTTGACGCCCTCCTCCGGGCTCGCCGCGCCCAGCCACTCGCGCACCGCTGCGACATCGGGGAAGCCGGCGACACGCTCCGCCATGAAGGCGACGAAGGCGTCCAGGAAGGGTTTCGGGCTCTGTCCGCCCGCCCCCGCCAGGCCCTTGCCCGTCGCCGGATCGAATTTCTCGGCGGCCCCAGCCGGCCGCAGCAGCCCGGCCTCGTCCCCGACATTCGCTTCGAGCTTGAGCGTCACGGCGCCGAGCCGCGTCTGCCCCGCCCCGAAGGGCCGCGCCCGGCCGATCATGTGGCGGAAGGCGCCGGTCATGTCGCCGCCGTGCGTGAGCGCGAAGAGGAGGAGCCCCACCTCCTCCGGCCGGGCGTTCACGAGACGGATATCGCCGGCAAAGCGCAGCGGCTTGCCGGAAGCGGGCATCAGGAATTTGAGGTGCGAGATCACGTTTGTCGGCCGCTTCTTCTCGCGCGACTGGCCGATAACCGCCTCGATCTGCGCCTCGCCCATGGCGCGCATGGCCTTCAGCGCAGCCTTGGCGTCCGGCGCGGCGTAGCGCGGCAGATAGGTCTTGCGGCCTGCAAGGCGGGCGCTCTCGCCGGAGTAGTCCTTCTCCGCTTCGCCTGCCAGATAGTAGGGCGCGAAGGAGGCGCGCGGTGCCATCTGGATCAGTTCGACCGACTGGTCCTCGAGCGTCGCCGGCGTCGCCGGATCGATGAGCGCGAAGCCGAACGCGATGCGTCCGCGCCGGGCGATGGCCTCGGGCGCGGTCGATGCCGCATCGGCGAGCGGCGCCAGATCGGAAGGTTCGACCACGTAACCGAACAGGTTCTCCACCAGATCGGCGCCGTAGCTGCCGTCCTTTTCCAGAATTGGAATGTGGGCGGCGTGCTTCTTCGCGACGATGTCGCCGATCGAATATTTGTGCGGGATCTTGAACAGGCGCGTCAGCCCGAAAAAGAAATCGTCGCCGCCTCTCGCGAGGTCTCCGACCATGAACACCGGCACGCCAGCCGGCGTCGTCGCCGAGCGGTGCACGTCTTTCCACGAGAAAGCGGCCTCAAGCTTGTTCTTGCTCGGCGTCGTGTGCAGACGCAGGAAATCCTCCACCGCCCGCGCCGGCACCGGCAGCACGCGCGCGCCCGAACGGAACAATGCGTATTCGAACTTCTTGTTGCCGCCGCCCGGCAGCTTGCCAGAAAAGCAGAACACACCGGGCTCGCCGCCGCTGCGCGTCGGTACGACTTCGCGGCCATCGTCGCGATGCACTTTCCTGCGCAGGAAATTCGTCGTCCGGCCGAAGTCCGGCGACGTGCGGCCGTCGCTCATGCCGGCGGCGGCATATTTGTCGAGCAGAGCGCTTTCCTTCCAGTCCTTGGAGGTCCGGCGGATGCCCGCGTCGGCCGTCAGCGAGTCGATCGGCACATGGTCCCACCGCGCCGGCGCAATCTCCCAGACGCGCGTCTTGCCGCCCGGGCGATCCGGCGGCGCAACGTGTTCGGGACGGTCGTCGTCTTTGGCGTCGCGGATGGTGAGGAAACCAGCCGTCACCGCCTTGACGTCCGAGATGCCGTCAGGCCGCATGTACCACGGGTGGTCGAAGTCGCGCAGGCCGTAACGGTGATGCCAGTTGCCGCGCGCCAGCTTCGCATGGCCGACGATCTCGCAGGCCGAGCGGACGAGGCCGCGCAATGTCGCGCCAGGGAGCACCCACGGCCCGGTGGCGCCGAGGCGCATCGTCTCGGCAGGCGCATTGCCGTCGTCGTCCTTTTTCGTTGCGCCGCCGACGAGCAGCGGCGTCTCGACGATCCATTCAACGGAAAGCGAGCCGGAATACAGGCCATCCGGAGCGCGGTCGAGTCGGATCGCATTGTCGTGCGGCCCGACGACCATGTCCGACAAGGCAATGAAACGAAACGGCGCCTGAACCAGCTCCTCGTTGAACGCCTTGCGCTGCGCCTTGCGGCTGCCTTTGCCGTCGCCCGGCGACGTGGAAGTCGCTGGCGAGGAAGCCGCCGCGGCTGCTCCGCCCGGCCGAAAGGCCTGCGCCGCCGCTTCGGCGATGACCGCCGCGTAGTCTGAGCGGTCGAGGTCGCCACCATTGTCGTTGAGATAGTTTTCGAGCGCGCGGCGGTTCTTGTCCGGCGCCTGCAATTCGTTGCGGCGATGCTTCAGCAGCAGCTGGACCGCCTTGATCCCGTCCTGGTCAAGCGCCATCGCCGGCCTCCACCACCTTGAACCAGCCGAAGCCCTTGCTCGCGCCAGCCCCGAGCATAAGTCCGTTGGCGACAATGTCTTCGCAGAGCAGCGAGAACAGCTTTCTCGCCTCGCCGTCGGGTTGGCCGCCGCGCTTCACGAGCACGAAGTCGAAGCTCGCCGACACGCCGACGAACGCCGACGTCGTGAACAGCGCGTTATCCACCGGGCCGCCGGAAAACCGGTCGATGCGCAGCGACGTGATGTCGAACGGTTCGGCATGAGCAACCCTGAGGTTGCGGATTTCGGCGAGCGCCCGCCACTCGATCGCGCCGAAAAGTTTCTGCACGGCGTCTTCCTTGCCCGCAAGTTCGCCTCGCCTGACGGCGCGATCGGCGAGCCAGGTCGCGCGCGCGCGCAACGCTCCGGATATCGAAGATCCAAGCACGAGGGGCAAATTTTCAGACACCCGTTGCGCCCTGATCTGCGGTCCAGACGCCTTCTTCTCGCGGTGCGGATCGTGGCTGTCGCGCGCCATCGCTACGCTGGAATCGGCGACGAGGAACGGCGCTTCGCACGACAACCGCCATTTTCGCGCATCGACGACATTGGCCGGCATGGCAACCGACGACGGCGCGCTGGTCAGCGTGCGCTGTGGCGCGGCGTCGAGATCGCCCGCCGCCGTCAGGGTCCAGTCGACGACTTCGACATTGGCAATAGTCAGAGCGCCCTGCCCGTCCGCCTGGCCCTTGCCGACGCGCAAGCCGTCGCGCATGGCGATGGCCATCAGCCGGTCCATCAGATCGATGGCTGCTGCAGAGCCGCTTCCGTGCCGCAGGACGATAGCTTCGGCTGTGAACTTCGCCCCGGCCGGAAGCATTTCCTGGAAGAACAACTTGTGATCGTCGGCCACGCCGATTGCGCCGTCAATGGCCGTGCGCGCCGCGACGAAGGCGTCGCCGGTCTCGATCAGCGACGCGTAAGGCATCATCGACCAATCCGGCGACTTGCCGGTCGCGCGACCCGCCCGCATCAGCAACAGGCCCATGTTGCCCTCCGCGTTCGGGTTCCGGCTGTCCTTGATGGCGCCGAACAGCGGCAGGAACCCATTGTCACCGGCAAGGCCAGTATCCTCGGCGAGGCGTCGCAGCACGCCCTTGAGCGTCGTCGGTGGCAGCCATGGCCGACCCTCATTGTCGCGGGCGATCGCCGCGATCTGCATCGGTTCGTTTCGCCCTGGCCTGGATAGTTCGCGAAACGCTCCCGTTCCGACATGTGTCGCCGCCGCAGTAATCAGGTCGAACTTGTAGCATGTGCGATCGGCGAACATCATGCGCCTCCCGCTTTGGTTAGGCCTGCGTCGGTCAACGGAATTCCCTCGGAAATCTCGCCGTAGCCGTTCTCGGGAACAAACGGACAAGTCGTCCAGTCGACCGCCTTGCCGTCCAGATCGGCCGCCGGCAAGCCGAAGCGAAGCGCCTTCATCACGGCGTTCCGCGCCACGTCGTCGGGGAGCGTCAGGCGGAACACCGATCCCGGTTCTGTCAGGATGAAGGGGTAATAGGCTTTGCCGTAGGCCCGGTAGCGGGTCGGTTGATAGCCGCCGGCCATGCGGCGCCGGGCGAAGAAGTTCTCGAGCACCGCGCCGCCGAGCCTGTCGCGGAAATAGGCGGCATAGCGTTCGTACATCGAGTTGGCAGCTGCCGCGCCGTCAAACAGCAAGGCCGGTGTTTCGAGCAAGAGCGTGATGGAGGCCGCCGGCTTCCATGGCGCGTGCGGGGCGTCGACCGGACTGAGCGTCGCCGTCGCCCCGGTTCGCCCGATGCCGTCGATACCACCGGATACCGCTGCGAGGATGGTTTTCGTCGACTCCACGTCTGCGACATCGCCGAAATCGACGCTCATGCGCCAGGTCTGGTCTTTGGCGGCGACCATCTCGGTGGAATAGAGCGCCGCGTCGTCGGCGATGAGCGCAGCGCCGTCGATCTTCACATGTGTACGCGCCAGGCGCCGGATCTCCGACTTCAGCCGGCGCAGGGTCTTACGTGCACTCGCCTTTACCTCGTCCTTGGCGGTCACGAGGAAATCCGCTGCCTCGTCGCCGTCGAGCGGCGCGACATCCCGGGCCCAACCGGAAATGTCGGCGAAATCGCCTTTGCCCTTGCAGACAATCGACATCGGCAGGGCGAGATCCCCCCTCGCGCCCTCGACCATGGGGAATGCATGGGAAAACCTGGTCGCGGCCAAGGCCTTGCCGAGATCGCCCTTGTCGGGCGCGAGGCCGGCCAACCGGAGACGTTCCGCGACCGCGCCCTTGAACGCCGCGCCAGGCACGATGGTCGAACCGGCGAACATGTTGTCGGTCACCCGCCGGCTGTCGACCAGAATGGGTCGGTCGAAGGTCACGTCGAAGACTATCTGGCGATCGAGCGGCGGCAAAACGCCGGCGGCGGGCCGCAGTGGGATGGCGGAAAGGCGCTTGAGCGCGGCCTTCGCCGGGTCGACCGCGCCAAAGCCGGCGCTCTTGATCGCGCCGATCGCGGGGATCAGCCGGAGCGCCTTCGAAAGCGCTTTTTCGGCGCGGTCGGCGGCGGCCGAGTCAGGCAGGCGCAGGATCACTTTTCCGGTAAACTCGCACGACGTTCCCGGCGGAGCGGCGAGCTCGATGACCTGCAGCATGCCGCGCTCGACGGCCCCGGTTTCGTCGTCGATGGCGATGCGCGTCGTTTCGCGACCGGGATGGGGCGCAGGGCCGACAAGATCGGAAAAGATCAGTGCGCCGCGCTCGGGCGCATCCACTTCGCCGGCGGCGTTGCCGCCTTCAATGGAACCCTTTCCGAACAGGTCAGGGACCGAGATGCCGGTATAGCCACGGTCGAGCATTGCCTCCAACGCGGCGCGCAGCACGCCCCGGATCTGCGCCGCCGGGATCACCGGACGGCCGTCCACTTCGCGCAGGAAAGCGGCGTCGACGCCGAGCCGCGTGTTGACGACGCCCTGGAAGAGGAACGGGCTGACGACGGCAAGCGTCAGCCGGTATTCGCGCCGTTCGCTCATGCCTCGCCTCCCTCAACCGCGGCCAGCGGCTCGGCGTAATCCCACAGCATTGCGATGACCGCGAGGTTCAGCGCCAGCGACGGGATGATCGTTGTGATGTCCCGTTCGGGCTGGAGCAGGAACAACTCCGAAACCTCCGGTGCCTTGCCCGCGCCGGCACGTGAACGGTACTTCTCGTATTCGTCGATCAGCCTGGATCGAGCCGGTATGGCGACGCCGTCCTTTTCTTTCGGCCGTTCCGTTGCGCGCGCCAGGGCGAAGCCCTCCTCCGTGGCCAGGCGGAGCAGCTTGTAGATCTGGGACCGTGGCAGAGCGCCGTTTCGCTTCAGCGCCGCGACGCCCGCAAACAGCGTACCGGCGTGGCCGCCGGGAACGGCGAGAAGCCTGTCGCGTTCGTCCGCCCGGTCTCCGCCGGGATAAAGGTTCTCGCGAAACCCCTTGAAGCTGCCCTCCGGCAGGGACAGGCTTTCGAAGGCCTCAACCTGCAAGAGCGACTTGGTCTGGTTGTCCCGGGTCGACGTTTCCAACTGCATGGTCTTGCAGAGCGACGCCATCTCGTCGGCCACCGCCTTGGACAGGCGGATCGGTGTCTTGTGGTCGCAGAAGACGAGACCTGCGGAGAAAGTGATGTCGAGCCCGGCCGGGGTCATCCAACCTTTGGTCCACGCGAAGAAGCGCGCCGCGAAGTCCAGGCCGAGCCATGACGGCATGACGAACAGCAACTCGTCTCCGCCCCAGAGCAATGTCTCGAATCTATACTGATCGCCTTCTATTGGGTGATTGTACAGGAACGCGTCGGGCGTCTCCCGCGCGCCCTCGTGCAGCCAGTCGAGGATGTGGCCGAGCAGCTCTTGCTGCTTCATGCGCAAGGATTCCGAAAATTCCTTGAACTTGCCCATGCCCGCGGCCATTTCCGCCTGGCGCAGTTTGTTGAGCCGGTTGCCGTCGGCGTAGAACACGGCCACCTTGCCGTGCAGCGACACCGGCAGCGGCTTGCCGCCGACCTTGGGCGGCGACTTGACCATCGCCTCGAAGTCGTCAGTGAATTCGTAGGCCGGTTTTCGCCCCGCCAGGCTCTCGTAGAACTTCTGGCGCTGGTCGCTGCCGAAATCCCCGCGGTCAACGGTCGCCTGGGAGGCATCCTTCCTCTTCCAGCGGATGCGCTTGCCGTCCCTGTCGCGATGGTCCGCAGGCCGCGCCCGGTCAAAAGCGTCGAAAGCGTCGATGTCCGGCGAAAGGGACGGCAGCGGGAAGCCCTCGCCTTGCAGCTTGCGCACATTGCACAGCGATTCGGCGCTCGCCAGCGCGAGGGCGTCGTCGCCCTCGACCAGCGCCGTGACATAGGCCAGATGCGCGTGCGCGCCGGTAGGGTCGGCGCCGCCAAAATCGTTCTCCGTCAGCGCCGTACGGACCCGCTGCTCGGCCTTCTCGGCTTCGGCGGCGGTGGCGCGGAAGGTCCACGCTCCTTGCGAAGCGCCCTTGTAAACCAGCGTGGCGCCGTTCGGCAGTTCGCGTTCGACACGTTTGGGTGAGTAGAGGTAGGAGAGGCTGGCGCCGCGCGTGGGAGAGAGCGCCTGCGTTTCGAAGACCGTGTTGGCGAAATCGGCCGCCTCGTAGCGCAGCAACCAGGCCTTTTCGGCGTCGGCAGTCATGGCATGCACCCCACCCGAAATTGCAACTTAGCTCTCGCGAAAATGCGCGCAAGCCGTGTTGCACGAAAAAGTTGCCGCACCTCCCCTCAGCGGCCCGAAATTACATCGGCGATTCGCCGCAGCAGGGACCTGCGGGGCCTGCTCAGCGAAATGAAGCCCGCGGAATTGAAGCCTTTATTGCACCCCTGGTGCTGGAAATATTTCCCGGCCAAGCGGTCGCCGGTCTCGTCGAGGGTGAGGAATGCGGCCCCCAGGAACTCGTCATCGCTTGTTGGCATGGCGTACGCCGGATCGTTTTCCTGCTTGAAGACATAGGCCAATTGTGGACGGCCGGAAGAATCCCGTAAAAGATCGAAGGCAATGGTCTCCGAACGATGCATCAGCTTATTCTGATTACCGTTGACTATGGCTGTTTCGGGAGTCGGCGAAGCGGACGAAGAAAGTGGCGCATCGACCATTGTCATTGTGACTTTGGTCCAGTTCTGATTGATTTTCGCTTTTTTACGCACGATCTGCAGAGGAACGCCTTCGAAACGAAGAGGGTCGTAACGCGGTGCGTCAAGAGACACCGAAGCCTTGGACATCGCCTCAATTCGGGGCCAGTTCGAGTGCAACTCGGCGTCCCATTCGCCGTTCAGGTCGGGAAAAATACTGTTTTCGAAGCGATCTCCCACGACCGGCAGCGCCGCGATCAAGCGCCATGTCCGCTTGGCGAACACAACTGCCAAAAGCAAGCCGACGGCAACCGTCACGATGACGCTGTCGGAGAAAAGGGCCAGAAACCAGCCGAAGGCTGGCAATCTGACTGCTAGCCAGTGCAAGAATGCGAGCAAAAAGTCGCCGAGTAGCTGTAAGACCGTCAGGTAACTGACGACAGTAACCAGCCAGAATTTCCGCCCGAGTAACCGTTCCAAATCGCCCGCCTCCGGTTGCGTGCAATACATGGCCCCTCCCCCGGGGATTGCAAGGGGATGGCCTGGCGGCGTGAAATGCGGAACCGGCCGAAACCAAGTCCGGCTTGGGCATCAAGTCCGGCTTGGTCTCAATCCGCGTGAAATGCGGAACCGGCCGAAACCTTTTGAGAACCACTTTCGTGTCCGCCGCGCCGTCTCAATCCGCGTGAAATGCGGAACCGGCCGAAACCGATGCCGGGAACATCCCGTCGGCGCTGGCGTCTCAATCCGCGTGAAATGCGGAACCGGCCGAAACCAAGTTGAGATCCACCCATTCGCCAGTAAGGTCTCAATCCGCGTGAAATGCGGAACCGGCCGAAACTGAGGCGCTGATCTGGATCGCGCTCCACAAGGGTCTCAATCCGCGTGAAATGCGGAACCGGCCGAAACGTGGAACTGCCGCAAATGCGGTCGCGGCGGGTCTCAATCCGCGTGAAATGCGGAACCGGCCGAAACCAACAGCGCCGGCGGGGCAGTCGCAGGAAAAGTCTCAATCCGCGTGAAATGCGGAACCGGCCGAAACCTCACGGGAGCTAACCTCACGGGGTCGAACCTCAGTCTCAATCCGCGTGAAATGCGGAACCGGCCGAAACACGGTCGCAGCTTCGGCGTGCGAGTGGACGAAGTCTCAATCCGCGTGAAATGCGGAACCGGCCGAAACGCCCTCCATGAGATTGGCTATCGCGCGCGGGGTCTCAATCCGCGTGAAATGCGGAACCGGCCGAAACCCCGTTAGGGGAGCAACGCCTGCGGTTTGAGTCTCAATCCGCGTGAAATGCGGAACCGGCCGAAACTCACCCGTCCGGCCGCCGTCCAGGCGGTCAGGTCTCAATCCGCGTGAAATGCGGAACCGGCCGAAACGGTCGGGGAGCGCGAGAAGGCGCTGTGCATCAAGTCTCAATCCGCGTGAAATGCGGAACCGGCCGAAACAGCGGCATCCGCAAGACGGTCACCGCCTTGCTGTCTCAATCCGCGTGAAATGCGGAACCGGCCGAAACCTGGCGTTGACGACGGTGGAAGCCAAAACGGAGTCTCAATCCGCGTGAAATGCGGAACCGGCCGAAACCAACAATCGCCTTCATCGCGCCCGCTCCGCGGTCTCAATCCGCGTGAAATGCGGAACCGGCCGAAACCCACCCAAGCCCCGGCGGCCGCCGGCGAGACGTCTCAATCCGCGTGAAATGCGGAACCGGCCGAAACGTGAACGAATGGCTGCTCAGCGCAGGCATCACGTCTCAATCCGCGTGAAATGCGGAACCGGCCGAAACTAACGGATTTCAATCCAGGCAATCAGGACGACGATGTACTGGTCCGAGCGGTGCTTGCGGCGCTCGACGACGCGGCGCCGGTCTTCAACGGTCTTATCTTCAAGAACCTGGTGCCGGGCGAGACCGATCCGAAGCGACTGGCGTTCCGGCTGGAACGAACGCTTGAACTGGTCAAGCGGATCTGCACTGCAGTCGCGGCGCACCGGGCATTGACCTTCTCGCCGGTCCAGCTTTCCGAAACGCGCGGCAAGTTCGATGCTTCGGCGAAAGTGATCGCTTTGGGGTTTCGCTGACGGCAATCGCGCCACAACGCGATTGGC
>JBATNB010000052.1:0-2358 GCA_049290135.1 Rhizobiaceae bacterium | reverse complement strand
GCACGATACCGCGCGACCGGATCGCGGCGCTGCCGATGCCGGTCCGCCTCGTCTGGGGCGAACAGGACAATGTGCTGCCGATCCGCCAGGCCGCCGGCTTTCCCGAGCATTTCGCGGTGACGCGGCTGGCCGAAACCGGGCACCTGCCGGCGGCCGAGCAGCCGGACGCGGTTGTCGCGGCACTGCGCGAGGCGCTTGCCGGCTGAAGCGGCTTTCGCCGTGACACAATGTCGCTAAAGTCGGCGGCGATGGATTCGTCCGTCACAGACCGGGAGGCCGCCGACCCATGAGACTTCTGTTTACCGCCGTTGTCGGCGCCTGCCTTGGCGCGGCCGTGCCGCAGGCGCAGTCGCAAGCGCTTTCAACAGGGTCGGCCCAGGCGACGGTGTGGCGCGGCACGGTCATCGACCTCAACCCGTCGGCTTCCTACTACGCCAAGGCCGAGAACGGTCCGGTGTGGACCTCGGGCGGCCAGCCCAATGCGCGCGCCCGCGAACTGGTGGCGCTCATCGGCAAGGCCGATGTCGACGGGCTTTCGGCATCGGACTATCTGCAGGGCAAGCTCGCCGACCCCGGCAGGCTTTCGACCGGCGGCGACGCGGACGGTTTCGAAAAGGCCATGAGCGCGGCATTCCTGCGGTTCGCGCGCGACCTCCATGGCGGCCGGGCCACGCCATCCATCACCTCGAAGAACATCGTGATCGCCCGCAAGCCGCTCGATGCCGGCTACTGGCTCGCCTATGCGCGCGACAAGGGGGTCGACGCGGCGGCGAAAAGCCTGCGCCCCTCGCATCCGCAATATTACCAGTTGCGGCAGATGCTTTCGGGTTACCGCGCGCTGGCGGCGCGCGGTGGATGGCCGAAGGTGGCCAGCGGCGCGGCCATGAAGCCCGGCGCGCGGGACCCGCGCATCAAGGCGGTGCGCGCCAACCTGAAGGCGCGCGGCTATTCCGCCATCGACGGCGGCGAGAGCTACGACCAGGGCCTGGCGGCGGCGGTGAAACATTTCCAGAAGCGCCACGGGCTGGAGGCCGAAGGGCTGATCGGCCCGCAGACGGTGGCGGCGATGAATGTCACAGCGGACGAACGGGTGCGCCAGATCATCGTCAACATGGAACGCTGGCGCTGGCTTCCCGCGACGCTCGGCTCGCGTTACGTGCTGGTCAACCAGGCCGGGTTCGAGCTGTTCCTGGTGGCCGGCGGCAAGGTGACGGACCGGCGCCGGGTGATCGTCGGCAAGCCGTTCCACCAGTCGCCGATGTTCTCCGACCAGATCCGCTATGCCGAGTTCAATCCGGACTGGACGGTCACGCCGTCGATCGCCGTCAACGAATTCCTGCCGAAACTGCGGCAGGATCCGGGCTACCTGGCGCGCAACGGCTATGTGCTCTACGCCGGCTGGGGCGCGGGCGCGCCGCGCATCGATCCCTATTCGGTCAACTGGGCCGCGGTCGGCGCCAAGAGCTTTCCCTACAAGATCGTGCAGCTTCCCGGCCCGAAGAACGCGCTCGGCGTGGTCAAGTTCATGTTTCCGAACAGCTTCAACGTCTATCTGCACGACACGCCGTCGCGCCAGCTCTTCGCCGAAACCGGGCGGGCCTTCTCGCATGGCTGCATCCGCGTCGACAAGCCGGTCGAGTTCGCCAACAAGCTGTTCGGCCCCGACGGCACGCTGAGCGCCGCCCAGATCGACGCGCTCATCAAGGCGGGCAAGACCAAGGCGGTGAACCTGAAAGCCAAGGTGCCGATCCACCTGACCTATTTCACCGCGTGGATCGGGGAAGACGGGACGCCGAGCTTCTTTCCCGACATCTACGAGCGCGACAAGCTGGTCTCGCGCATCCTGTTCGGCGGGGTCTGAGTCGACAAGACGGCCCGGCGCGGTTAGATTTCGTTAACCATGCTAGGGGACCCCGCCATGAGCGAAGCCCGCGAACAGCCCGTCCGTCCGGCGCGCCGCCTCAGCGACGCGATCCGCGACGCCAAGAACATCGCGGCCGACCGCGACGATGTCGTCGTCGACATGCGCGAGGCCAGCCGCATCCGGCTGGAGATCCTGGCGGCGGAACTCGAAGACGTGTTCGCCGAGGTGCCGGCCGAGGACACGATGTTCGACTTCGCCATTTCCTCCGGATTGCAGCCGCGGCTGTGGATCGACGCGGTCGCGCATGTGGCGATGGGGCGGGACAAGCGCTCCTACCGGTTCGTGCGCGACAGCCGCGCCGGACGCGTGGTGATGGCCGAAACCCATGACGTCAAGCAGGCCGCGGAGGCCGTCACCCGCTACATTGCCGAGCGCATGGTGGAACGCGAGCGCCTGCTCGACGGCGGCGTCGAGCCGCTGATGAAGGCCGAGGC
>JBATNB010000051.1:0-7627 GCA_049290135.1 Rhizobiaceae bacterium | reverse complement strand
CCGCCGACGTGCAGGCCTGCAGCGCCAGTGCGAGCGACGCGATCAGCGCAATCGTCCGTCCGGCTTCGCGCGGCACGCTTCCCCTCGGCGTCAAATCCGGCCCTTCCATGTGCGCCATGCCCCCTCTGGCCACGGCACGATCCGGCGATTCAGGCAATGCGAACCGCGATGTCTGACTATCCTCTGCGGGACAGGTCGACAACCCGGCTAGGGATCAAATGCGGCGACAACATGGTAAGGTTGCGGCATCCGTCCGTGCGCGACCTCGCGCCTCACACGCGCACCTTCACGTAAAGGCCCGGCGCATCGCTAAGCGTCTCGTTCCCGCCCCCCGGCACGCGTGCCGCCACGCGCGCATTGTCCAGGGTTTCGATCCATTTCTGCCAGTGCGTCCACCATGAGCCGGGATGCTCACCGGCCGCGGCGAGCCAGGCATCGAAGTCGCCGACCGGCCGGTCGCCGGTCCAGTACTGGTACTTGTTGGCGGCCGGCGGATTGATCACGCCGGCGATATGGCCCGATCCGGCCAGCACGTAATCGACCGGCCCGCCGAAGAACCGGCAACCGGCAAAGACCGAGCGCGCCGGCGCGATATGGTCCTCGCGGGCGGCGAGGTTGTAGATCGGGACGCGCACATCGGCCAGCGACACCGGCTTGCCGTAGAGCTTCAGGCGACCGGAGGAAAGATTGTTCTCCAGGTAGCAGTTGCGCAGATAGAAGGAATGGTTGGCCGCCGTCATCCGGGTCGAATCGGCATTCCAGTACAGAAGGTCGAAGGGCGTCGGCGTCTTGCCGCGCAGGTAATTGTTGACCACGTACGGCCAGATCAGGTCGCCCGAGCGCAGCATGTTGAAGGCCGTCGCCATGCGCGTGCCGTCGAGAAAGCCCTTTTCCGCCATCGTCGCCTCGATGGCGCCGATCTGGTCCTCGTCGACAAAGACTTTCAGGTCGCCGCCATGGGTGAAGTCGACCTGCGTAGTGAACAGCGTGGCCGATGCGATGCGGTTGTCGCCATCGCGCGCCAGCACGGCGAGCGCCGCCGCCAGAAGCGTTCCCCCGACGCAGTATCCGATGGCGTTGACCTCGCGGGCGCCGGTCGTCGTCTCGATCGTGTCGAGGGCAAGCCGGATGCCCTCGTCGATATAGTCCTCCCAGCCCTTGCGGGCGTGTCGCGTGTCCGGATTGACCCAGGAGATCACGAAGACCGTGTGTCCCTGCTGCGTGGCCCAGCGAATGAAGGATTTCTCCGGGTTGAGATCGAGGATGTAGAACTTGTTGATCCACGGCGCGCAGATGAGGAGCGGGCGGCGCAGCACCGTGTCGGTGGTCGGCGCATACTGGATGATCTCGGCCAGCGAGGAGCGGGCGACGACCTTGCCCGGCGACATGGCGATGTTGACGCCCACTTCGAACTTCGAATAGTCCGATTGCCGCAGTTTCAACTCGCCCTTGCCGGCCTCGATGTCCTCGGCGAGCATCTTCATGCCGCGCACGAGGTTCTCGCCGCTGGTGGCCACAGTCTCGCGCAGCAGTTCCGGATTGGTGCCGATGAAATTGGACGGCGAAAGCGCCGCCGCGAGCTGGCGCATGTAGAACTGCGCCTTGTGGCGCACATGCGGATCGAGGTCGTCGGCTTCGTCGATGAGGTCCTTGGCCCACCGCGAACCGAGCAGGTAGGACTGCTTCAGGAAATCGAAGAACGCCAGGCGGCCCCAGTCCGGGTCGTTGAAGCGCTTGTCGCCCTTGTCCGGTTCGATGGGGTTTTCGGGCTCATTGCCGCCGGCCTTGCGAATCGTGTTCGCCCAGATGCCGAGAAAGCCCGACATCAGCCGGGTTTGCGCTTCGATCATGCGCTTGGGATCGGACAGCCAGTATTCGGAGACCTTGGCGAAGGTCTTGACCACGTCGGCCACCGGTTCGGCGACCGTGTCGGTGGTCTCGCCCTTTTCGCGCGGCGTGATCCACGCGGAAGCCGCCTTGCCCGCCTGTTCGATCATGCGGGCAGCGTTGAGGGCGAGTTCCTCCGGGTTCTTGACGACATAGGGTTCGATGTCGGGCAGGGGGCCATCCTGCCGATCTGGGCCTTTCGCGGAAGGCTTCTCGGTCGTCATGGCGCTCTCCCAGGGTGCGCGAAGCGTTTTTTTGACATATTAATCAGACAGGAATGCAATGTAACAACCGGGACATTGGTCTGGTTAGACCGAAATGATGATGACAGCGAGACGTTTTCCCTCGGCATTGGCTCTGGCCGGGATTCTGGCCATCGCCGGATGCACGACCGCGTCCGTGACCGATCTCGCCCCGACGGCCGCGGTCACGCCGGCCGATGTGCCGGTGCCGCAGCAACGGCCCGCCGCGGAGGCCGCCGCGAGTAACGGTGCGCGCGACACCGGAGCCTTTCCCGATCTCAATACGCCGCCCGCCGCCGCCACGGCGCAGGTGGACGAAGCGGAGAAAAACCGCAAGATCGCCGAACTGCTGGCCGCCAGGGCGTCCCAGGGCAACGCGCCGGCCTCCAGGCAGGCGGAAGCCCTGCGGCTGAAGAAGCTGGCGCGCGAGCATGGCCGGAAGGTTCTCGAGGAGATCGAGTAACCGCGCCGCCGGCACGCACTATTTCCCCTTGCCGCGATTGCGTGTATAGGCCGCGCCACATCCGCACCCGCCGCCGCCAGCCCGAGGTTCGCGCCGCCATGGAAGAGTTTCACAAGGTTCGCCGCCTGCCGCCCTACGTCTTCGAGCAGGTCAACCGGCTCAAGGCCTCCGCGCGCTCGCGCGGCGCCGACATCATCGACCTGGGCATGGGCAATCCCGATCTTCCCACGCCGCAGGCCATCGTCGACAAGCTGGTCGAGGTCGTCCGCGACCCGCGCACCCATCGCTATTCCTCCTCGCGCGGCATTCCCGGACTGCGCCGCGCGCAGGCGAACTATTATGCCCGCCGGTTCGGCGTGAAGCTCGATCCCGACCGCCAGATCGTCGCGACCCTGGGGTCCAAGGAAGGCTTCGCCAACATGGCGCAGGCGATCACCGCGCCGGGCGACGTGATCCTTTGCCCCAATCCGACCTATCCGATCCACGCCTTCGGCTTCATCATGTCGGGCGGCGTCATCCGCTCCATCCCGGCCGAGCCCGACGAGACGTTTCTGGCCGCCCTCGACCGCGCCGTGCGCCATTCGATCCCGAAGCCGCTGGCCGTCATCCTGAACTATCCGTCGAACCCGACGGCGATGTTGGCGACGCTCGATTTCTACAAGGAAGTCGTGGCATTCGCCCGCAAGCATGACCTCATCGTGCTCTCCGATCTTGCCTATGCGGAAATCTACTTCGACGGGCCGCCACCGCCCTCGATCCTGCAGGTTCCCGGCGCGACCGATGTCGCGGTGGAATTCACCTCCATGTCCAAGACCTTTTCCATGCCCGGCTGGCGCATGGGGTTCGCCGTCGGCAACGAGCGCCTGGTCGCGGCGTTGGCACGCGTCAAGTCCTACCTCGACTACGGCGCCTTCACGCCGATCCAGGTGGCCGCGTCCGCCGCGCTCAATGGCGACGGTGCCGACATCGAGGAGGTTCGCCAGATCTACAAGCGCCGCCGCGACGTGATGGTGGATTCTTTCGGCCGCGCCGGCTGGGACATTCCGTCGCCGCCGGCCACGATGTTCGCCTGGGCACCGGTGCCGGAGCGGTTCAAGACGCTCGGATCGCTCGAATTCTCCAAGCTGCTGGTCGAAAAGGCCGAAGTGGCCGTGGCGCCCGGCATCGGCTTCGGCGAACATGGCGACGAGTATGTCCGCTTGGCGCTGGTCGAAAACGAGCACCGCATCCGTCAGGCGGCGCGCAACATCAAGAAATTCCTTCAGAGCGCCGATCAGATGCTCCACAACGTGGTGCCCTTCAACGCCCGGCGTTGAGCGGCGCCCCGTCCTTTCCAATCCCAGACAAGAGGAGCCGGGGATCATGGCCGAAGCGTTGCGTGTGGCGATTGCCGGTCTCGGCACGGTCGGGGCCTCGGTCGTCAAGGTGCTGCGCGACCATCGCGCCACCCTGCTGCGCCAGTGCGGCCGCCCGATCGAGGTCGTTGCCGTAGCTGCGCGCGACCGAACGCGCGATCGCGGGATCGACCTGTCCGGACTTGCCTGGTTCGACGATGCGGCGGAAATGGCGGCGCGCGCCGAGGCCGATGTCGTCGTCGAGCTGATCGGCGGCGCCGAGGGCAAGGCGCGCCAGACGGTCGATGCGGCGCTCGACGCGGGACGCCATGTCGTGACCGCCAACAAGGCGCTTTTGGCCGCCCACGGCGTTGCCATTGCGCGGCGCGCCGAAAAGGCCGGCCTGCTCGTCAATTTCGAGGCGGCCGTGGCCGGCGGCATCCCGGTCATCAAGGTGCTGCGCGAATCGCTCGCCGGCAACACCGCCAGCCGCGTCTACGGAATCCTCAACGGCACCTGCAACTACATCCTGACCCGGATGGAGCAGGAGGGGCTTTCGTTTGCCGACTGCCTCGCCGATGCCCAGCGGCTCGGCTACGCCGAGGCCGATCCGACCTTCGACATCGAAGGCCACGACACGGCGCACAAGCTGTCGATCCTGACCGCGCTCGCCTTCGGCACGGAAGTCGCCGCCGACCGCATCTACATGGAAGGCATCTCCAACATTTCGCAGGCCGATATCCGCGCCGCCAACGAACTGGGCTACCGCATCAAGCTGCTCGGCGTGGCGCAACGCACCGACAGCGGCATCGAGCAGCGCGTCCACCCCACCATGGTGCCGTTGTCGTCCGTCATCGCCCAGGTTCACGGCGTCTCGAACGCGGTGGCCATCGAGACCGACCTGCTTGGCGAATTGCTGCTGTCGGGTCCCGGCGCGGGCGGGCGGGCAACGGCGTCGGCCGTCGTCGGCGACATCGCCGACATTGCCAAGGCGCGCCCCGGGTTCCAGCACGGGCCGGTGTTCGGCCACGCCGCCTCCGCGCTGCAACCCTATCGCCAGGCCGAGATGCGTTCGCATGCCGGCGGCTATTTCATTCGCCTGACCGTGCATGACCGGGTCGGCGTTTTCGCCGCGATCGCGAGGCGGATGGCCGAAAACGGCATCTCGCTCGAATCGATCGTGCAGCGCGCCCACGCGGCGACCGAGGCGCAGAAGAACGTGATCCTCGTCACCCATGAAACGACCGAAGCCTCCGTCCGTCTTGCCGTCGACGCGATCACCCAGGACGGGATCCTGACCGAGAAGGTGCAGGTGATCCGCATCGAGCGGGCAAACTGAGCGATGAACGTCGATCGCGATCCGGTGCTCGACCGCATCCTCAGCCTGGAACTGGCGCGCGTCACCGAGCGCGCGGCCATCGCGGCGGCGCGTTTTGCCGGGCGGGGCGACGAATCGCAGGCCGACAATGCCGCGATCGCCGCCATGCAGGCCGAACTGGACCGCCTGCCGATCGATGGCGCCATTGTGCTTGGCGAGGGCGAACCGGAAGATGGCGGCCCGTTGCGGGCCGGCGCGAAGGTCGGTACCGGCGGCGCGCCGGTGGATATCGCCCTCGATCCGCTCGAAGGCGCCACCATTTGCGCCAAGAACCTGCCGAACGCCCTGGCCGCGATCGCGGTGTCGCGCCGGGGAAGCCTGCTGTCCGTGCCCGACATCTACATGGAGAAGATCGCCGTCGGCGCCGGCTATCCCGATGGCGTCATCGACCTCGATGCGTCTCCGGCCGAAAACATCGCGCGCGTCGCCGATGCGCGCGGCGTTCCGCCCGAACGGATCGTCGCCTGCATCCTTGACCGGCCGCGCCATGCCCGCCTGATCGAGGCGGTGCGGTCCACCGGCGCCGCCATCCGCCTCATCGGCGACGGCGATCTCGCCGCCATCATGCATGTCGCGGACCCCGACCGCAGCGGCGTCGATCTCTATCTCGGGTCTGGCGGCTCGCGCGAGGGCATCCTGGGCGCGGCACTCCTGCGTTGCGCCGGAGGCCAGATGCAGGGCCGGCTGATCGTCGATTCGGCCGACAAGATGCGCAAGCTCGCCCAGCGCGGCATCGAGGATGGACGCCGGGTCCTCACCCTCGCCGACATGGCCGGCGGCGACATCATCTTCGCCGCGACCGGCGTGACCGATGGTCCCACGCTCGGCGGCGTCAAGTTCCGCGGCGACCGGATCGAGACGCATACGGTGGTGTTGCGCTCGTCATCGGGCACCGTGCGCACCATCCTGTCACGCCACCGCCACGGCGAGCGGATCGACTGAGGCTTGCTTTTTGCCCGCGCGTTCCGACATTGACGGCGCGATGGATCAATCAAGACCAGAACAAGACCGGCCGCATCGGCTGTTCCTGGGCGTCAATGCCTCGGCCACCGGCCATGCCTGGATACACCGGCTCGACCAGCGCGCCGAAAACCTGGCGCTGATGATCGAACAGGACAACGGCTTGTCGCCGGTGATCGCGCGCATTCTGGCCGGTCGCGGGGTGTCCGCCGCCGATGCCACGCGGTTCCTCGACCCGACGATCCGCGACCTGCTGCCCGATCCGATGACGCTCACCGACATGGAGAAGCTTGCCGGACGGCTGGCGGACGCAATCCTCAACCGCGAAACGGTGGCGATCTTCGGCGACTACGACGTCGACGGCGCCTGCTCGTCGGCGATTCTCAAGCGGTTTCTCGGCCATTACGGCATCGAGGCGGGGATCTACATTCCCGACCGTATCTTCGAAGGATACGGCCCGAATCCGGATGCGATGCGTGAACTGGCGCGCCGTGCGTCGCTGATCGTCACGGTGGATTGCGGCTCGACCAGTCACCTGGCGATCTCCGCGGCGCGCGAAGCCGGCGCCGACGTGCTGGTGATCGACCATCACCAGCTGGGCGAGGCGCTTCCGGACGCAAATGCCCTGGTCAATCCGAACCGCTCCGACGACCTGTCCGGGCAGGGCCATCTGTGCGCCGCCGGCGTGACCTTTCTGGTGCTGGTGCAGACGGCGCGTGTGCTGGGCGACCGCGCCGGTTCGACGCCCGATCTGTTGCGCCTGCTCGATCTGGTGGCGCTGGCGACGGTTTGCGACGTGGTGCCGCTGGTCGGCGTCAACCGCGCCTTCGTGGTCAAGGGCCTGTTGCAGGCGCGACGTCTGGAAAATCCCGGCCTGGCCGCGCTCGCCAGGGTCGCGCGCATCGGCGAGCCGCTGTCGCCGTTCCATTTCGGCTATGTGATCGGTCCACGCATCAACGCCGGCGGACGCATCGGCGACGCCGCCCTCGGGTCACGGCTTCTGACCCTGGCCGACGCCAACGAGGCGAACGAGATCGCCGAACGCCTCGACGCCCTCAATGCCGAGCGCCAGGCGATGGAAAAGGCCATGCTGGCCGAGGCGATGGCCGAGGCGGATGCCGAACTCGCCGGCGGCGACGGCCCGGCCATCATGGTCACGGCGTCCGACCGCTGGCATCCCGGCATTGTCGGCCTGATCGCCGCGCGCCTGAAGGAGCACGCCCACCGGCCGGCCTTCGCCATTCATTTCCAGCCGAACGGGCAGGGGACCGGTTCCGGCCGTTCGATCTCCGGTTTCGACCTGGGCGCGCTGGTGCGCGAGGCGCTGGACGCGGGCCTGCTCGTCAAGGGCGGCGGCCATGCC
>JBATNB010000050.1:0-1980 GCA_049290135.1 Rhizobiaceae bacterium | reverse complement strand
CGCTCGCCCCGGCCGGCTCCGAGCTCAACGACGGCCTGCGCGCCGTGCGCGCCGCCGATCCGTCGTTCAATCCCGGAACATTCCTCGAAGGCGCCCGCATGGCCTACGAGATGATCGTCACCTCCTTTGCCGACGGCGACCGCAAGACGCTGAAGTCGCTGCTGTCCAAGGAAGTGTTTGACGGGTTTGTCGGCGCCATCGCCGAGCGCGAACAGAAAGGTCTGAAAACCCGCTCCTCCTTTATCGGCATCGACAGGGCCGAAATCGTCGGCGCGGAGATGAAGGGATCGGAATCCCACGTCACGCTGCGCATCGCCAGCCAGCTCATCACCTCCACGATCGATGCCGAGGGCAAGGTCGTTGAAGGCGATGCCGACAATGTCGCCTCGGTCAAGGATGTCTGGACGTTTGCCCGCGATACGCGCTCGAAGGATCCGAACTGGAAGCTGGTGGCGACTGAGGCCGAGGACTGACCGCCGCCCGGGGCTTCGAAAATGTCCTTGTCCGGCGCCTTCGTCCCGACCGGTTTCGGCAGTCTCGCCGGCTGGCCGGACGATGACCACGCCAGCGCCTTCGCCGCGTTTCGCCGCGGCGCCGTGCGCGCCCTGGAAAAACCCTACCGTACCGGATCGCTCGGCGTGGACGCCGCCGCGTTCGAGCCGGCCTTCGCCGAAGCCCGTTTGCTCGACCGGCCCGGCAACGCCGCCGCCCGCGCCTTCTTCGAGCGCCATTTCGTCCCGGCGCTGATCACCGCGTCCGATGGCGGGCCGGGGCTCGTCACCGGCTTCTACGAGCCGGAGGTCGAAGCCTCGCCGGTCCGCACGCCGCGCCATGGCGTGCCGCTTCTGTCGCGGCCGGACGATCTCGTCGATGTCGACGATGCCGATCGCCCGGCAGGCTTCGATCCGGCCCTTGCCTTCGCGCGGCGCGGCGCCGACGGGCTTGAACCCTATTTCGACCGCGCCGCCATCGAATGCGGCGCGCTTGACGGGCGCGGGCTCGAAATCGCCTGGCTGGAAAGCCGCGTCGATGCCTTCTTCATCCATGTCCAGGGTGCCGCGCGCCTTGTCTTCCCCGATGGCGCGGTCCGGCGCATCACCTATGCGGCGAAGACCGGCCATCCCTTCACCGGTCCCGGCGGGCGGCTGGTGGCGATGGGCGAGATCGCGCCGGATCGCGTGTCCATGCAGACGATCCGCCGGTGGCTGGCGGATAATCCGGGGCGCGTCGACGAGATCCTGCGCCAGAACCGCTCCTACATCTTCTTCCGCGAAGCGCCCGTCGACGATCCGGCGCTCGGCCCGGTGGCGGCCGCCAAGGTGCCACTGACGCCCGGCCGCTCCATCGCCGTCGACCGGCTGCTCCATACCTTCGCCACGCCCTTCTTCATCGATGCGCCGCGGGTGATGGGGTTCTCCGCCGCGCCGTTCAGCCGGCTGATGATCGCCCAGGACACCGGTTCGGCCATTGTCGGGCCGGCACGGGCCGATCTCTTCGCCGGGTCGGGAGCCCAGGCCGGCGAGATCGCCGGGGTGATCCGCTGTCCCGCGACGTTCCACGCGCTCCTGCCCAAAACACTCACCGGGGGCCGGCTATGATGGCGGGTTCGCGCACGCTGTCGGAAGAGGAGCGCATCCTCTGGGTCGAGGTGGCGCGGACTGCCACGCCGCTGAAGGGCCGGGCGCCGTTGCTGCTGTCCGGGCCGGTTCCCGAGGCAATGGCGGATCACCAGGGAGCCGCCCCGCCGCACGCCCCGCCGCGGCCGTCGCGCCCCGGGCACCACCCGCACCAGCACGCATTCGACCGCCAGACGTTGAGGAAGCTCGAGCGCGAGCGGCTGGCGATCGAGGCGCGCATCGACCTGCACGGCATGACCCAGGCCGAGGCGCACAATTTCCTGCTGTCGTTCCTCCACCAGGCGCACGGGCGCGGCCTGCGCCATGTGCTAATCGTCACCGGCAAGGGATTGTCGTTCGGCTC
>JBATNB010000049.1:0-2332 GCA_049290135.1 Rhizobiaceae bacterium | reverse complement strand
GCTGCAGGTCGAGGCCGGTGGCCCGGCCTGGTATCATCCCGGCCGGTCCGGCACGATCCGCCTCGGGCCGCTGGTGCTCGGCGCCTTCGGCGAGTTCCACCCGCGCACGCTCGAGGCGCTCGACGTCTCGGGCGCGCTCGCCGGGTTCGAGGTGTTCATCGATGCCGTGCCGGAGGGCAAGCGCAAGCCGACCCGCACCAAGCCGAAGCTGACGCTGTCGCCATTCCAGGCGGTACGGCGCGATTTCGCCTTCATCGTCGACCGCTCCGTCGAGGCGGCCGCTCTGGTCAAGGCGGCGTCCGGCGCCGACAAGGCGCTCATCGCCGGCGTCGCCGTCTTCGATCTCTATGAAGGCGCCGGTGTCGGCGAGGGCCGGAAATCGCTGGCGCTGGAGGTCACCATCCAGCCGGTGGAGCGCACCCTCGCCGAGACCGATTTCGAGGCACTGTCGAGGAAGATCGTCGACGCGGTGGCCAAGGCGACCGGCGGCGTATTGCGCGCCTGACCGGTGGCGCGCGACCTGCGATGGCGCGCGCCTCCCGGCTGTCCCGTGCGCCTCAGCGCCGGCCCCACAGCTCCACATAGGTCGAGCCGCGCCAGTTGATCGGCTTGCCGTAGGTGAAGGCCACGGAGCGGATCTTCCGGTCGGTTCCGTCGAGATCGATGATGCGCGTCAGGCCGCCCTGCGGAATGAACAGCCGCGTGTGCACATTCTGGTGGCTGCCATTGGCGAAGCGGATGTCGAGATCATAGAGCAGCAGGTCGTTGCCGCGCACTTTCAGGCGGATGGCGTTGAAGGCGCCGGCGCCCGAACCGACGGCGATGCGGTCATGATCGGCGATCGCGCGGACGCGACGGGTGCCCAGCAGCACCCAGGAAGCGGCTTCCGCGGCAATGGGCGCGAACGGCGCGAAGGCAAGTCCGGTCAGGCCGGTCAGGAAAAGGCGGCGATCCATGGTCAGTCTCCGTGTTGATGCAGGTCTGTCACTTGCGCCCCGGCAGAACCGGTGAAGGCCGGACGTTCGATCCGTGAACGACATCCGCCGGTTCCTGTTCACTTTCGCTTCGTCCGGCTGAATGTGCAATGAACCGAAACAGGCTTTTCCGCGACATTGCCGCGGCATAGGCTGGGCGCGATCATAGGGAGAAAGACATGTTCCGCTGGGGTATCCTGTCCACCGCCAAGATCGGCCGCGAGCACGTCATTCCGGCGATCCAGCAATCGGAAAACGGCAATGTCGCCGCCATTGCCAGCCGCGACCTGAAAAAGGCGAAGAAGCTCGCCGCCGCGGTCGGCGCCCCGCACGCCTTCGGCTCCTACGAGGCGATGCTGGCCTCCGATGCGATCGACGGCGTCTATATCCCGCTGACCACCGACCTCCATGTCGAATGGACGCTGAAGGCGGCAAGGGCCGGCAAGCACGTTCTGTGCGAGAAGCCCATCGCGCTGAAGGCGAAGGATGTGGACCGCCTGATCGCGGCGCGCGACAAGGCCGGCGTGGTCGTGTCGGAGGCCTTCATGGTCACCTACCATCCGCAATGGCTGAAAGTGCGCGACCTGATCGCGTCCGGCGCCATCGGGCGGTTGCGCCAGGTCGATGGCGCCTTCACCTATTTCAATGTCGATCCGAAGAACATGCGCAACGTGCCGGAGCTCGGCGGCGGCGTCATCCCCGACATCGGCGTCTATCCGACCGTGACCACCCGGTTCGTCACCGGCAAGGAGCCGAAGCGCCTGCAGGCAACCGTCGACTATGATCCGAAGTTCGGCACCGACCGCTACGCCTCGGTGCGCGCCGATTTCGGCGATTTCGAGCTGGCCTTCTACGTGTCGACGCAGATGGCCAATCGCCAGACCATGGCGTTCCACGGCGACAAGGGCTTCATCGAGGTTTCATCGCCGTTCAACTCCAACCTCTATGAGGGCGACGAGGTGCGGCTGTCCGGACAGGATCATCACGAGACGCGCATCTTCCGCTATTCCGGCGTCAACCAGTACAGGCTGCAATGCGAGGAATTCGTGCGCGCCTGCCAGGCCAAGGGCGCGGCGTTCCCGCTGGAATCGTCGAAGGCCAACCAGAAGGTCATCGACGCCATCTACAAGGCCGGCAGGAGCGGCGGTTGGGTCGCGGTGTGACCCCGCTCACCACCACACGCCGCCGCGCGAGATCCGGATCCGCGGCCGTCCGTCCGGACGGCTGAGGCTGTCGGCACAGCAGGGCTCGCCGCTGTCTTTCCCTTCAAGTGCCAGCGGCGCGGTCGCGCGGATGCGCGGGACACCGGACTCCCGCGGCGTGTCGCCGGCGGCGACGTCCCGCGTGCCGCCCTGGCC
>JBATNB010000048.1:0-3681 GCA_049290135.1 Rhizobiaceae bacterium | reverse complement strand
GCTGAGGGCGGCGCACGAGGCAGTCGAGGCGATCGCCGGCGCGCATTCGGTGGTTTCGCCGCTGACCTTCTCGCGCATGGCCGGCCATCCCGACACGCCGCTCACCGAGGCGGAGCGCGAACGCGTGCCCGAATGGTTCCAGCGCCAGTTCGGCGATCCCGCCGGCGACAAGGCCTGGCTGGCCGTCTTCGTCGGCGATCCCAACCGCACCGATGAAAGCCGCGCCCGCTTCGATACCATCATCGCCGCGGTCGGACCGTACGGCCTGCACCTGGCCGGCACCCCGGCCATCGTGCGCAGCGACGGCCCCCGCCTGGTCGAGCAGCTCAACATCTCGCTCCTGGGCTCGGCCATCGCGGCGATCGGCATCATCCTCCTCGCGGTGCGCCGGCGCGGCCTGCTTTTCGCCGTCACCCTGTCCAATGCCATGGCGGTACTGTTGACCGGGGCGCTGCTGCATCTCATCGCCGACGGGCGGATGACGGTTGCCGCCGGTCTGGCCATGACCATCGCCTTCGGCATCGCCGTCGACGACACCATCCATTTCCTCAATCGCGCCCTGCAGAACCGCAACGCCGGCCTCTCGCCCGAAGCCGCGCTGACGGAGACGGTGGAACGCCTCGGGCCGATCCTGTCCGCCACCACGCTGATCCTGGTCGGCGGCCTGGCGCTGACATTGCTGTCGGACTTTTCCACCGTGCGCGATTTCGGCATTCTGGCGGTGGCGATCCTCATCACCGCGCTGATCGCCGATCTCGTGGTGCTTCCGGCCGCGCTGCTGGTCTCGAAAGGATGGTTCCGCCGATGAAACGGTCCGTGTTCGCGCTCATCGCCACGCTGGGGCTTGCCATGCCGGCCGCGGCCGCCGGCGACGGGTTTTCCGCCTATGCCGGAGCCTGGAAGGGCAGCGGCACGGTGCGCCCGGGCGGCGCGGAAAAGGTCGAGACGGCGCGCTGCCGCATGAATGCCAAGGTGTCGGCCGACGGGCGCTCCATGACGCAGAGCGGCCAGTGCGCCGTGCCCGGCGCCAAGATCGACGTCGGCGGAGCCATGACCTTCAACCCCGGGACGCGCCGCGTCAGCGGCAGTTGGCGCGATGCCCACAACGGGCTCTCCGGCAGCCTGTCCGGCGCGCTCGACGCCAATGGCGGCATGAGGCTGACCTACATCGTCGCCAAGCCGCAGCCGGGGGAGCCTGAATCCTTTTCCATCCAGTTCGCCCCGTCCGCCGCCGGCTGGCGTCTCGTTACCAGCGCCCCGGGGCGCGGCGTCGTCGCCGACATCAAATTCTCGCGCTGAGCCGCGTCAGACCGTCACCTGCGTCCCGATCTCGACCACACGTCCGGTGGGGATCTGGAAATATTCCGTCGCATCGGCGGCGTTGCGCGCCAGCGCGATGAACAGCTTGTCCTGCCACAATGGCATGCCCGAATGGACGGAGGCCTTCAGCGAGCGCCGCGACAGGAAGAACGAGGTCGACATGATGTCGAACTTCCAGCCGAGCTTGCGGCACACCGCCAGCGCCTTCGGCAGGTTCGGCTCCTCCATGAAGCCGAAGCGCAGCACGATGCGCGTGAACAGCGCCCCCTGCCGGTCCATGACCACGCGCTCCTCGATCGGCACGCGCGGCTGCGGCAGCGTCTTGACCGACAGGATGACGTTTTCCTCGTGCAGCACCTTGTAGTGCTTTAGGCTGTGCAGCAGCGCGGTCGGCGCGCTTTCCGGATCAGCCGACAGGAACACCGCGGTGCCGGGAACCCGGTGCGGCGAACGCCGTTCCAGCTGTTCGGCCAGCACCGACAGCGGCACCTCGGACTTGCGCGTCTTGTGGAACAGGATCGCCGAACCGCGCGTCCACGTCCACATGATGACGAACATCATGATCGCCACGCCGATGGAGACGAAGCCGCCGTCGAGGAATTTCGCCGCGTTGGCGGCGAAGAACAGCATTTCGAGCACCGCGAACGGCACGGCGATCAGCAGCGCCAGCCAGACCGACTTCTTCCACACGCGCCAGATGACGACGAGAAGCAGCAGCGAGGTGGCGATCATTTCGCCGGTGACCGAGATGCCGTAGGCCGCCGCCAGCTTTTCCGACGACCCGAACCCGACCACCAGCATCAGCACGCCGATCAGCAGCAGCGTGTTCACGCGCGGCATGAAGATCTGGCCGGATTGGGTCTCCGACGTGTGCTTGACCTGGAACCGCGGCAACAATTGCAGCTGGATCGCCTGGCGCGTCAGCGAATAGGCGCCTGAAATCACCGCCTGGCTGGCGATGATGGTGGCCAGCGTCGCCAGGATCACCATCGGCAGGGTCGCCCATTCCGGCACCATCTCGAATAGCGGCTGGTCGATCGGCTGGTTGTGCGCGATCACATAGGCGCCTTGGCCGAAATAGTTGATCACCAGGCACGGGAAGACCAGGTAGAACCAGGCCAGCGTGATCGGCCGCCGGCCGAAATGGCCGAGATCGACGTAGAGCGCCTCCGCGCCGGTGACCGCCAGGAACGCCGCGCCGATGACGGCGAATGCCACGCCGGGATGGGAGACGAGGAAATTGACCGCTTCCCACGGGTTCAGCGCCGCCAGGATCGCCGGATAGTCGAACACATGCACCGCGCCGGTCAGGCCGAGCACCACGAACCACAACGCCGTCAGCGGCCCGAACACCGCGGCCACCTTTTCCGTGCCCAGCGACTGCACCGCGAACAGGCCGACGATGATGAGCACCGTCAGCGGCACGACGAATTCCTTGAAGCGCGGCGACACCACCTCCAGCCCCTCGACGGCCGAGAGCACCGAGATCGCCGGCGTGATGATCGCGTCGCCGAAGAACAGCGACGCCCCGACCATGCCGATGCCGAGCACGACCCATTTGTACGGGCCTTCGACGGCTTCGCGCGCCAGCGTCATGATCGACAGCGTGCCGCCTTCGCCGCGGTTGTCGGCGCGCAGCACGAAGCCGACATATTTCGCCGTGACGATCAGCGTCAGCGACCACAGGATGATGGACAGCACGCCGATAACCTGTTCGGCGGTCGGCGCGGTATCGTGCGACACGGCGCGCAACGCTTCGCGCAGCGCATAGAGCGGGCTGGTGCCGATATCCCCGTAAACGACGCCGATGGCGCCAAGGGCGAGCGCGGCGACGCCCTTGGGTGTGTCATGCCCGTGACCGTTGCCGGCCGCTGCTCCGCCGCTGGCGCTGCCGCCGGCGTCTGAAGTTGGCTGTGCCACGAGGTGCTCCCCTATCAAGGCCGCGGGCGAATACGCCTGTTGCACTGCAAAAGCAAGCACGCCGTTTCGCCGCGACCCCCCGGACCGGGCAAACCGGCGGCCTAGACCGGTGTTTCCCCACAGGCCCGGCGAAACCGCCGCACGGTCTCCGCCAGGCCATATTCGAACGAATCGGCGGCGATGGCGTGGCCGATCGACACTTCCGCCAGGAAGGGAACCCGCCGCGTCAGCGCCGGCAGGTTGGCGACCGTCAGATCATGCCCGGCATTGACGCCGAGACCCGCCGCCCGCGCCGCCTCCGCCGCCGCCTGCAACCGGTCCAGTTCGCGCTTCGCCGCGTCCGCATCGTCATGGCAGGCGCCATAGGGTCCGGTATAGAGCTCGACGCGGTCGGCCCCGGCGTCCCGCGCCGCCCGCATCTGCCCGGGGTCGGCGTCGACG
>JBATNB010000047.1:0-6715 GCA_049290135.1 Rhizobiaceae bacterium | reverse complement strand
CGCCGATGCACATCGGGCGGCTTGAGCGCAGCGCCGAAAACCCGGAGTGCATTTCGGCGGCCGCGGAACGCGCCCAGGCGCGCGCCGTCATATCGGCCGGCCAGACGCCGGAATGCCGCTCGGCGAGATATTCGACGATGGCAAGCGAGTCCCAGATCACGAGGCCGTCATGATGCAGGCACGGCACGCGGGCGTTCGGCGCGAACTTCAGGAACCGGTCGCGGTTTTCACCCTCGATGAAGCGCACAAGCGTCTCGCGAAACGGAATGGCCAGCGCCGTCATCAGGACCCATGGCCTGAGCGACCATGAGGAGTAGTTCTTGTTGGCGATGAACAGCTCATACATGGGTCATCCTCCGCGGGTGCGTCCGGCAAACATCGACATCGAATAAAGCACGAGCGCCGCCCAGATCAGTGCGAAGGCAACGGCGCGCGCCGCATTGAACGGCTCCTCGAACAGGAAAATGGCAATCACGAAGATCATCGAGGGGGCGATGTACTGCATGACGCCGATGGTGGAGAGGCGCAGCAGCTTGGCGCCGTTGGCATAAAGCATCAGCGGCACGGCGGTGACGACGCCGGAAAACATCAACAGCAGCGATTCGCGCGGCGCGATGAGGAAATGCCCCTGCCCGTTGATCTCGGCCCACGCGATGTAGACGATGGCGATGGGCAGCAGGATCAGCACTTCCAGCAGGAAGCCCTGGTTCGGCCCGATGGGCAGCGCGCGCCGGAAATAGGCATAGAAGCCCCAGGAGAAGGTCAAGGCCAGCGACACCCAGGGAACGCCCTCGCCCCAGGTGACGATGAGCACGGCCAGCAGCGCCAGGCCGATGGCGCCATATTGCAGCGGGCGCAGCCTTTCGCCCAGGAGCGCGAACGCCAGGAAGATGGAAAACAGCGGATTGATGTAGTAGCCGAGCGCGGTTTCGAGCGCGCGGCCGGCGCCGATGGCCCAGACGTAGAGGCCCCAGTTCACCGACAGCACCGTGGCGGTCAGCACCGCCTGCGCCAGCATGCGCGGATCGCGGATCGCCGCCTTCAGTTCCGCCGTGCGCCCGATCCACAGGATCACCGCGGCGGCGATCGGCACGGACCAAACGGTGCGATGGGCTACGACCTCGGCCGGCGGGATGTGCGCCACCGCCTTCATGTAGAGCGGCAGGAATCCCCACAGGAGATAGGCGGCCAGCGCGAACAGGAAGCCGGCGCGCGTGTCGCCGGACTCCGTGCTGTGCGTTGACCCGTTCGCCGCCATGATTTCGGTCCCCTCGGGCTCGCGGTATCGCACGGGCGCGACCGATCACGCCACCCGAAACAATTGATCGGATGCATCAGGGACGGTGATGGATTGGCTACTCGCCCGCCACCAGCCCGGCGAGGCCCCGGTTCTTCATCAGCTTGTAGATGATGGAATCCATCAGCGCCTGGAACGAGGCGTCGATGATGTTGTCGGAGACGCCGACAGTCCACCAGCGCCCGCCGGCATCGTCGCGGCTTTCGATCAGCACGCGGGTGATCGCCTCGGTGCCGCCATTGAGGATGCGCACCTTGTAGTCGGTGAGTTCCAGATCGGCGATTTCCTTCTGGTACTTGCCGAGATCCTTGCGCAGCGCCTTGTCGAGCGCGTTGACCGGGCCATGCCCCTCGGCGACCGACAGCCGCTCGCGCCCGTCGATGCACACGCGCACGATGGCTTCCGATACCGTCTTCAGGTGGCCGTTGGCGTCATGGCGACGCTCCACCATGCAGCGGAACGATTCGACCCGGAAATAGTCCGGCACCTCGCCGAGCGTGCGCCGTGCCAGAAGTTCGAACGAGGCATCGGCGCCCTCGTAGGCGTAGCCCTGCGCCTCGCGTTCCTTGACCAGCGAGATCAGCGTGTCGAGGCGCGGATCGTTCCTGGCGACCTCGATGCCGCGACGGGCCAGTTCGGTCAGAAAGTTGGACTTGCCGCCCTGGTCGGAGACCATGACGCGGCGGCGGTTGCCGACCGATTCCGGCTCGACATGCTCGTAGGTTTTCGGCTCCTTGGCGATGGCGGACGCGTGGATGCCGGCCTTGGTGGCAAACGCCGACGAACCGACATAGGGCGCCTGCGCCTCCGGGGCGCGGTTCAGCAACTCGTCGAAGGCGCGCGACAGCCGCTTCAATCCCTTCAAATCGTCCAGGGACAGGCCGGTCGAGAACCGCCTGGAATAGAAGGGTTTGAGCACCAGCGTCGGGATGATCGTCGTCATGTTGGCATTGCCGCAGCGCTCGCCAATGCCGTTCAGCGTGCCCTGCACCTGGCGCACGCCGGCTTCGATGGCGGCGAGTGAATTGGCCACCGCCTGCCCGGTGTCGTCATGGGCATGGATGCCGAGGCGATCTCCGGGAATGCCGCTTGCCACCACGTCGGCCACGATGGCGCGGACCTCGGCCGGCTGCGCGCCGCCATTGGTGTCGCACAGCACCACCCAGCGCGCGCCGGAGTCGAACGCCGCCTTGGCGCAGGCCAGCGCATAGTCGCGGTTGGCCTTGTAGCCGTCGAAGAAGTGCTCGCAGTCGACCATCGCCTCCTTGTCCGCGTCGCGGGCGGCGGTGACGGAGGCGCGGATCGATTCGAGGTTTTCCTCGTTGCTGCAACCGAGCGCGACCTTCACATGGTAATCCCAGCTCTTGGCGACGAAGCACACCGCATCGGCGCTGGAGCCGACGAGCGCGGCGACGCCGGGATCGTTGGAGGCCGAAACGCCGGCGCGCTTGGTCATGCCGAAGGCGACGAAGGCGGCGCGTTCGGTGCGCTTCTCGGCGAAAAAGGCCGTGTCGGTCGGGTTGGCGCCGGGATAGCCGCCCTCGACATAGTCGAGGCCGAAATTGTCGAGCAGGCGCGCGATCTCGATCTTGTCCTCGACGGAGAAGTCGATGCCGGGCGTCTGCTGGCCATCGCGCAAGGTTGTGTCGAACAGGTAGACGCGGTCTTTTTTCATGATCTCATTCCGGGCCGTGACAGACCGCCTCATCCGAAAACGCCGGCGTACCAAAGCACGCCGACCGTGACCAAAACGACAATCACGCCCTTGGCGATCAGGCTGTAGAACAGCCATTTCGGCATGGCGGCCTTATTCCCCGTCATCGGACCCCTCCGGGAACGTGTCCTCGGTATCGCGGTCCGGATGCTGGAGGCTGCGCAGGCGGGCGAGATCCTCCGGTGCGCGGTCCTCCGCCGTGGTCCGGCCGGGGAGCGCGTGCAGGCTGTCGAACCACGAAACCTTCGATTCCATGCCGACCACATGATCGGGCGGCGGCAGCGCCGAAGGCTCGTCGAAGGCGCCCATCGCCATGTCATAGACCGGGTAGTCGTCCTCCAGCATGTAGAGCGGCGTGCCGCACCGGTCGCAGAAACCGCGTGCCACGATCGGCGAGGATCGGAATTCGGCCGGCGTGCCGCGCGTCCATTCCAACTCGCCTACCGGGACCGAGATCAGCGCGGCGCCGGGAGAACCGAACGCCTTCTGGCACATGCGGCAGTGGCAGAAGCCGGCATCGCCGAGGCCATGGGCGCGGAACCGCACCGCGCCGCACTGGCAACCGCCGGACCAGGTTCGCGCATTCATGGCCATGTCTCCGTGTCGTGGTCGGGGTGCTGGCGATTGCTGGCCAGCACGGTGGCGATGCGCACGCCATCGTCTTCCGGATCGTCGCCCGTCGGGGCGCCCGGCAAATGGTCGAGCGCGGAGAGCCACGGCATGCGGGCTTCCAGGCCGAATTGCCGTTCCGGCCGCACCGCCGCGGGGTCGTCGAGCGAGCCGAGCGTGACGTTGAGATGCGTCATCGCGATTGTCTCGAAGATCAGCGGCGTGCCGCACGCCTCGCAGAAGCCGCGACGCACCGGATCGGACGAATGGAACCAGGCGATGTCGCCGCGCGTGACGGTGAATTCGTCCTTCCGCGCGTTGGCCAGCGCCATGAAATAATTGCCGGAGGCCTTCTGGCACATACGGCAATTGCAGATGTGCGCGAAGGTCAGTTCGCCGTCGACGCGATAGCGCACCGCGCCGCACTGGCAGCCACCGGTGAGGCGCTTTGCAGTCATCGCTTCACCTCCCAGGTGGTGATGCGCTCGCCGGAGACCGGGTCCTTGCCGTCCTTCAACTGGATGCCCTGCGCAAGAAGCTCGTCGCGGATGCGGTCGGCTTCGGCCCAGTTCTTGTCGCGGATGAAGGCGAGGCGCCTTTCGACGAATTTCTGCACGTCGAAACGCGCTTCCTTTGGTCGAAGGTCGAACCCGATCAGATCTGCGGCTGCGATCAACGAAGATGCTGGCAGACCGACCGCATTCAAAGTCCGAATGAAATCCGGCGTGTTGAGGTCATCGTTCAGAGATTCCAGGAATGTTGGGTGGACCAAGGTCGATATCCCACCCTCAGCCTTGCGTCGGAGCTTCTGGAGAATGCTCTCCGCCTCCTCCAACCTCCTGACCGAGAAATCGATCGGCTCGCGATAGTGCGTCATCAGCATGGCGAGGCGCAGCACCTCGCCCGGCCATTTGCGGCCGCCGAACTTTTCGGTGTGCAGCAGGTCGTGGATGGTGACGAAATTGCCCTCCGACTTCGACATCTTGCGGCCTTCGACCTGCAGGAAGCCGTTGTGCATCCAGTACTTCGCCATCACGTCCGTGCCGTGGGCGCAGCGCGACTGGGCGATCTCGTTCTCATGGTGCGGGAATATGAGATCGAGCCCGCCGCCATGGATATCGAAGGTCTCGCCGAGGTGATGCTTCGACATGACCGAGCATTCGATATGCCAGCCGGGACGGCCATGGATGTCGACATGCGAACCGGCGGCATGGAAATGCCCGTCCCAGCCCGGCTCGTGCGCGGCGGATTCCTTCCACAGCACGAAATCGGCCGGGTTCTTCTTGTGGTCCCTGACCTCGACGCGGGCACCGGCCTGCTGCTCGTCGAGCCGGCGCTTCGACAGGCCGCCGTAGTCCGGCATGGAGGCGACATCGAACAGCACTTCCCGCCCTTCCGGCCCGGACGCGACATAGGCATGGCCGCGCGCCAACAGGTCGTCGATCATCCTGACCATGCCGGGAATGTGCTGCGTCGCGTGCGGCTCGAAGGTCGGGGGCAGGCAGCCGAGCGCGGCGACATCCTGGTGATATTGTTTCTCGGTCTTTTCGGTGACTTTCGCGATGGCCTCGTTCAGCGGCAGGCCGGGATAATCGCGCAGCGCGCGGGCGTTGATCTTGTCGTCCACGTCGGTGATGTTGCGGACATAGGTGACGTGAGCGGCGCCATAGAGGTGGCGCAGCAGCCGGAACAGCACGTCGAAGACGATGGCCGGGCGCGCATTGCCGATATGGGCGAAGTCATAGACTGTCGGCCCGCACACATACATGCGCACGTTGAACTGATCGGCCGGCTCGAAGTCCTGCTTCGTGCGCGTCAGCGTGTTGTAGACTTTCAGGCCCCTGAAAGCGTTCATGGCGCAGGTATTCCCCGGCCTGCCGGCCTGGGCGTTCCTGCTTGCTCGTGAGAGGGCGAAAACGTCCGGGCCAGCAAGGCGCTAGCTGCAAATGCCGATAATGATGGCGGCGGCGGACGTCATGGCGCGCTTATCGCTTCCGCTGCGCGCGGCGTCAAGATGGCGCCGGGGCGCGGTGGCGTTAATCGGGCGTTCAGGCCGGCACGCTAATTTGAGGCATGTCACGCCGACCGGCGAGAACGGCCACAATCCGGTCGCAATCGCCCTTCAAGGGCCGGCGCCCAAAACGAAAAGCATCCTGGACCAACCATGCAGACCTCGACTTTCCGCACCGAACGCGAGCGCCAGGCCGCCGAAGCCCTGCTGTCGCAATATCGCGCCATCGGACCGGCCGCTGTCCTTGCCGCGCTGCTGTGCCAGCCGCAGAAGCCGAAGGCCGCGCTACAGCAGGCTGCCTGACGGCGGCGGGGAAGCCCGCGCCGCATCACCCCCAATACCGGTCAGAACAGCGATCCCTGCGCACCGCGCAGGGGCGCCGGCGCGCTTGCGCCTTCAAGTGGTGCCTGCAGGTCGGGGCCGGCATTGGCCACCTTGTTGACCTTGTCGGACACCGGGATCGCCTCGAAGAACCCGTCGGGAGCCGGACGCAGCAGATCGGCGATCCTGGCAGCATCGTCGACATCGCGGTCCAGCCATCGGCGCCAGTCATCCGGCGGGATGACCACGGGCATGCGATCGTGGATCGGCGCGATCTCGGCGTTCGGGCCGGTGGTCAGGATGGCGCCCGTGTCGATCTCCGACCCGTCCGGCGACATCCAAGTCTCCATCAGGCCGCCGAACGCGACCAGACCGCCTGCCCGCGGCCTGATCCAGAAGGGCTGGCTCTTCTTCTCGCCCGACCGGCGCCATTCGTAGAACCCGGACGCCGGCACGAGCATACGCCGCCGGCGTATCGCGGCACGGAAGGAGTTCTTCTCCGCCGCCGTTTCGGATCGGGCGTTGATGAGCAGCGGCAGCGCCTTGATGTCCTTTGCCCAGGACGGGATGAAGCCCCAGCGCAGCAGCAGCGCGCGCCGCTCCGGCCGGTTGGACCCCGGTTCCGGCCGCACGGCCGCCACGATCGCCAGGATCGGCTGGGTCGGGGCGATGTTGTAGCGAGGCGGAAAAGCCTCCACTCCATCGACGCCGAACAGGGCTTCGATGTCCTCCGCCGTGGCAACAAGGGAAAAGCGCCCGCACA
>JBATNB010000046.1:0-1701 GCA_049290135.1 Rhizobiaceae bacterium | reverse complement strand
GCCCCGGGCCCCATTCGATTGCCTCGGTGCCGGCGCCGCCGGGCCGGGCGGAGCGCACGAGGCGCAGGATCGCCTCCACGACCGATTCGGGCACCGGCATGCGGCGCACCAGCGACTGGATTTCGCGCAGGCGTTCGGCGGTAATGACGTTGCGGGCGCTGGCGCCGGCCATGCCTGTGGTCTCCAGGATGATGCGGCGCTCGGCTTCGATCTCGGGATAGAGCACGTCGATCTGCATCAGGAAGCGGTCAAGCTGGGCTTCCGGCAGCGGGTAGGTGCCTTCCTGTTCCAGCGGGTTCTGGGTGGCCAGCACGTGGAAGGGCTGCGGCAGGTCGTGGCGATGGCCGGCGACCGTGACATGGTACTCCTGCATGGCCTGGAGCAGCGCCGACTGGGTGCGCGGGCTGGCGCGGTTGATCTCGTCGGCCATCAGCAATTGCGCGAACACCGGGCCCGGGATGAAGCGGAATCCGCGGCGGCCGTCGGCATCCTGTTCCATCACCTCGGCGCCGAGAATGTCGGAGGGCATCAGGTCGGGGGTGAACTGGATGCGGCGGGCATCGAGCCCGAGAACGGTGCCGAGCGTCTCGACCAGCTTGGTCTTTGCCAGACCCGGTACGCCGACCAGCAGCGCGTGACCGCCGGAAAACAGCGCCACGAGCGTGCGCTCGACCACCTGTTCCTGGCCGAAGATGACTTCGCCGATCGCCTTGCGGACCGATCCGGCGTCTTCAAGGGCGGCTTCGGCGAGCGCGACGAGCGCCCTGGTGTCGGCGGGTTGTTCGCGGGTCGTTGCGGTCATGTCGTTTCCTCTCGGACCGGTGAGGACGGGAGGATAACATGGCGCGGCAGGACCGGTATCCCCAACAGGGCCATGACAAGCGCCGCAACAGTGACTATTTCGTGACTGGATTAACGGGAGATCGCCATCGTGCCGTCCACGCTCAGCCAGGCGCGCGACCAGAAGGGGCTCGAAGCGCTGATCGCGCGGGCGCCGCGGGCCGGCAAGGGCGGCGCGCCGGTGGAGCGCTGGAACCCGCCGTTCTGCGGCGACCTCGACATGGAAATCCGCGCCGACGGCACCTGGTTCTATCTCGGCACGCCGATCGGGCGCATGCCGCTGGTGCAGTTGTTTTCCTCGGTGCTGCGCAAGGACGAGGACGGGCGGACCTATCTGGTGACGCCGGTGGAAAAGGTGGCGATCCGGGTGGAGGATGCGCCGTTCCTGGCCGTCGAGATGCATGCGTCCGGCGCGGGCGAGGCGCGGGTGCTGACGTTCCGCACCAATGTCGGCGACGTGGTCGAGGCCGGTCCGGCGCATCCGCTGCGGTTCGAGGACGAGAGCGGCACCGGCGGGCTCAAGCCCTATCTGCACGTGCGCGGCCGCCTGGAGGCGCTGGTGAACCGCGCGGTGATGTACGAGCTGATCCATCTCGGCGAAAACGCGGCGGTAAACGGGGAGACGATGTTCGGCGTGCGCTCGAACGGCGTGTTCTTCCCGATCATGCCGGCGGCGCGGCTGGAGGCGCTGTCGCGATGATGCCGGCGGGCTCGATCATGGCCGATGCGTCCGACTTCCGCCGGCGCGCCGGCGCGGAGAACGGGCCATTCGTCACAGACGACTATGGCGACCACCGGCTGAACCCGGCCTCGGCGGAGGCGATCCGCGCCCGCGCGCTGAAGCCGGCGGCGGTGCTGTTC
>JBATNB010000045.1:0-3924 GCA_049290135.1 Rhizobiaceae bacterium | reverse complement strand
CGGCATGGTCGGCCGGCGCCGGGGCGGCGACCGGGGCCTTGGCCTTGCGGGCGCGCGGCAACGCCACGACATTGTCGGCCTTGTCGACGCTTTCGCGGCGGTTCTCGCCGGCGAACGGATCGTAGGGCGGTTTCTCATTGCCGGTGCGGCGGCCAAGCACGGCGCGCAGCTGCAGGAAGATGACCACCGCCGCGACGATGAAGAAGATCGTACCGTAATCGAGAAACTGCATGACCGTCCCGGGAAAACCTGGTGAACCCGAACCGGATTGTCCTCCGGTCCCTGTCTCCCCATATAGAACTACAATGCGCGCCATTCAAACCCGCTCGGGCGTTTGACGGCGCGGAGATGTTGCTTTCGGAGTCCCGCTTGGTTTCGCTGTCGCGCCTGCCCTTCCTGTTCCTCGTCGTGCCGATCGCGGAAATCACCGTGTTCCTTCTGGTCGGGCGGCAGATCGGCGTGCTGGCCACGGTGCTGCTCGTCGTCGCCACGGCCATCGCCGGATCGACGCTGCTGCGGATCCAGGGGCTCGGCACGCTGTCGCGCATCCGCCAGGCCATGGCCGAGGGGCGCACGCCGGGCAAGGACCTCGTGCACGGCGCCATGATCGTGCTTGCCGGCTTCCTGCTGCTGACGCCCGGCTTCATCACCGACACGCTCGGGCTCATCCTATTCATTCCGGCGGTGCGCGAGCGGGTGTTCGCGTTCATCCGCGCCCGCGTCACCATTGTTCCGGTCTCGCCGGCGCGCGAACATGCCATCGATCTGGACAGCCAGGACTGGCGCCGGGACTGACGGGGCGCGATCCTTGTCTTGGCCCGGCGCGCATGCTACCCACCGCGCCGATTTGAAAAAGCCCGGGACGCGGCAGGAAAAGGACACCGAACATGGCCGAAGCTGAAGCAAACAAGGCTGGGAATGGCGCGCAGCCGACGCTGAGCGTCCTGGCCCAGTACGTGAAGGACTTTTCCTTCGAGAACCCCGGCGCGCCCGGTTCGCTGCGCGCGCGGGACAAGGCGCCGGCCATCAACATCAACGTCAACGTCAATGCCAACCCGATCGCGCAGGACGAGTATGACGTGACGCTGAAGATCAACACCAAGGCGAACACCGACAGCGAAGTGCTGTTCAACGTGGAACTCGTCTATGGCGGCGTGTTCCGCATTGCCGGCTTCCCGCAGGAACACATGCTGCCGCTGCTGTTCGTGGAATGCCCGCGCCTGCTGTTTCCGTTCGCCCGCCAGATCATCGCCGATTCGACCCGCGACGGCGGTTTCCCGCCGCTGCTGCTCGATCCGATCGATTTCTTCGCCATGTTCCAGCAGCGTGTCGCCGAGGAGCAGGCGCGCGCCAAGGTGCAGGCCAGCTGAGGCTCAGGCCGAGATCTTCTTCCAGATGGCGAGTTCGCCGAGGCGCGTGACCAGCGCCTCGTGCGCCTCGCGCTCGGCCGGGCTCAGCAATGGCCGGCGCTCGCGCCGGAAGACGAATCCGTCCTGCGCCACGTCCAGGTCCGGGCCCTCGACCAGGGATTCCACGGCATCGAGGCCGAGCGCGGCCTGCCGCCCCCCCATCAGTTCGGTATAGATCTCGGCCAGCAGTTCGGCGTCGAGCAGGGCGCCGTGGAAGGTGCGGCGCGAATTGTCGACGCCGTAGCGCTTGCACAGGGCGTCGAGCGAGTTGGGGCCCATGGGGTGCTTGCGCCGCGCGATGGCCAGCGTGTCGACGATCCGGTCGGGGGCGATCGGCGGCTGGCCGACCCGCAGCAGTTCGGCATTGACGAAGCCGATGTCGAAATTGGCGTTGTGGGCGACCAGGCGCGCGCCGTCGATGAAGGCGAGGAAATCGGCGACAATGGCGGGAAAAGCCGGCTTGTCGGCGAGGTCTGCATCGGAAATGCCGTGCACGGCGCGGGCGTCGGCATGGACGGCGCGACCCTGCGGGTTGATGTAGACGTGGAAGGTCCGCCCGGTCGGGAACAGATTGTGCAGTTCGACGCCGCCGATCTCGATGATGCGGTCCTCGCGCGGGTCGAGCCCGGTCGTCTCGGTGTCGAAGATGAACTCACGCATGCCGCCCTCCGATCGCGTCCAGCCGCGCAATGATGTCGGCGACGGTGTTGCGGGCCGCGTCCAGCCCCTGCCCGGTGTCGATGATGAAGTCGGCGCGCCGGCGCTTTTCCGCGTCCGGGGTCTGGCGCGAAAGGATCGCCTCGAATTTCTCCGCCGTCATGCCCGGCCGCTCCAGCACGCGTTGGCGCTGGATTTGCGGATCGGCGGTGACGACGATGACGGCGTCCATCCGCGCATCGCGCCCGGTCTCAAACAACAGCGGGATGTCGAGGATGGCCATGGTGGCGCCGGCGGCCCGGGCTGCTTCGAGGAAGGCGTCTTCTTCCTTTCGTACCAGCGGATGCACGATGGCCTCCAGCCGCTTCATCGCCGCCTCGTTGCCGACGACGGCGGCCGACAGGCGGGCGCGGTCGACCGTCCCGGCCGACACCGTTCCGGGAAAGGCGGCCTCGATCAACGGCGCGGCGCGTCCGGTATAAAGGCGATGCACCGCCGCGTCGGCATCGTGGACCGGAATGCCGGCGTCGGCGAACATGCGCGCCGTCGTCGTCTTACCCATGCCGATCGATCCGGTCAGCCCGACGACGATCATGATTTGGCCCCGATATCGGCTTCGACCAGGGCGCGCAGCCTTGGCGTCACCTCGGGCTCGACGCCGAACCAGCGGGCGAACCCGGGACGCGCCTGGTGCAGGAGCATGCCCAGGCCGTCGACGATGGCCAGGCCGCGGGCGCGGGCGGCGGCCAGAAACGGCGTGATGAGCGGCGTGTAGACAATGTCGGTGACCAGCGCGTCGTCGGCGAGGCGGGCAAGGTCGACCGGCAAGGTATCGGCGCCGTGGCCTTCAAGCCCCAGCGCCGTGGTGTTGACGAGCAGTCCGGCGTCCGACAAGGCGCGGTCGCGCTCGGCCCAGTCGACGGCGGCGACATTGGTGGCATGGCGGCCGGCCAGGTCCTCGGCGCGGGCACGCGTCCGGTTGGCGATGAGGATAGAAAATCCGCGCTGGCGCAGCGCATGGACGATGGCGCGCGCCGCGCCGCCGGCGCCGAGCACCATGGCTGTTTCACGTGAATCCCAGCCGGGCGCGCGCTCGTCGAGATTGGCGAGGAAGCCGAACACGTCGGTGTTGTCGCCGACGAGCCGGCCGTCTTCCAGCCACAGCGTGTTGACGGCGCCCACCGCCACCGCGTCGCCGGCGTGGCGGCTTGCCGCGGCGAAGGCTGATTCCTTGTGCGGCAGCGTGACATTTCCGCCGGCAAAACCGGCCGCGGCCATGCCGGCCAGGAAACGGCCAAGATCCGGCGGGGCCACGTCGACGGGATCGTAGGCGCCGGCGAGGCCGTACATGGCGAGCCAGTGGCGATGGATCAGCGGCGAGCGCGAATGGCTGATCGGGTGGCCGATGACGAAGGCGCGCGGTTCAGGCATCGATGGCTCCCAGGTCGCGCAGCGAGGCCAGCAGCGGCAGCAGCGGCAATCCGGCAATGGTGAAATAGTCGCCGTCGATCGCTGCGATCAGCTGGATGCCGCGACCCTCGATCTGGTAGGCGGCGACGGAGGCGAGCACATCGGCGCCGGCCTGGTCGAGATAGGCGTCGATGAAGGCTTCGCCGAAAGCGCGCATCGTCAGGCGCGCAATGGCGACATGCTGGTCGAGCAGCGCGCCGTCGCGCACCAGGGCGAAGGCGCTGTTGAGTTCATGCGTCGCGCCCGCCATCGCCTTCAGCCGTTGGCGCGCCTCGGCGCGATCGAAGCATTTGTGCAGGACCTCGCCGCGGAACGACAGCGTCTGGTCGCAGCCGATCACCACGGCGCCGGGATGGCGCGCCGACACATCGCGCGCCTTGGCCTCGGC
>JBATNB010000044.1:0-4071 GCA_049290135.1 Rhizobiaceae bacterium | reverse complement strand
GCGCGAGGCTGGAGCTGCGCGTCGTCAGGTCGGTCCGGCCGATCGCCTCGGCGGTCGCGCAATAGCCATCCGGCGCGGCGCGCGCGAGCATCATTCGATAACCTTCATAATCCGGATTGCCGGTTAGCCGGAACGACGGCGTGAACCATCGCTCCATCGTCGGCTCCACCAGCGGCGCGATCCCGTTCGCCCGCACGATTGCCACGCGTTCCGACCACATCTCCGCCGTTCCGATCTTCGCCGCGGTGCCGACAAGGACAAGCCGCGCGACGAGATCGGGCCGGCGCGAGGCCAGCGCCTGCGCCACCAGTCCGCCGACCGAAAGCCCGACCACGGTCGCCGGTCCGGTCCGCAGCGTCTCCATCAGCGCGGCAAGATCGTCAGCCAGAAGCGCCATCGAATAGGGCCGGGCACCGGTCTGCGAGAGCCCGTGTCCGCGCTGGTCGTGGCGGATGAGGCGATGCGCCGGCAGCAGAGGGAGGACATTGTCCCAGATGCGCAGATCCGTGCCGAGCGCATTGGCAAACACCACCGGCGGCCCGTCGCGCGGACCATCGTCGGCGTGGTGGATCGTCACTCCATTGGCTTGCGCGAAAACGGCCATGCCCGGCATCCGGTCAGCATACTACCGAGTATGTTGGACAGACCCTGTCGCGTCAATCGCGAAACCGTGACGTTCAGCCGCCGGCCCCGGGCTGGTTTCCGCCCCCGCGCCTGCGTATGGGTGGATGCAACGGAGGCCGAACATCATGGACGTGACGATCTGGGGCGCATTCCTGGCCGGGTTGATTTCCTTCATCTCGCCCTGCGTGTTGCCGATCGTGCCGCCCTATCTGGCCTGGATCGCCGGCCTGTCGTTCGAGGAACTGCAGACGGCGGGCGAGGACCGCGCCCGCGTCAGGCGCCTTCTTGCCGCCTCCGGCGCGTTCGTGCTCGGCTTTTCCACCGTGTTCATCGCGCTTGGCGCCTCCGCGTCGATCTTCGGGCGCGCCATGCGGCGCATGCTGGCGCTGACCATCAATGTCGGCGGCTTCGAAATCGGCGTCATCGGCGCGATCGCCGGCCTGATCATCATCGTCTTCGGCCTGCATTTCCTCGGTGTGTTCCGCATCGGGCTGCTCTACCGCGAAGCCCGCGTCGACGTGCGCAACAAGCCGGCCGGGCTGGTCGGCGCCTATCTGCTCGGCATCGCCTTCGGGTTCGGCTGGACGCCGTGCATCGGTCCGGTGCTGGCGGCGATCCTGTTCGTGGCCGGCAGCGAGGACACGGTCGCGCGCGGCGCCGGGCTGCTCGCCGTCTATTCGGCCGGTCTCGGCGTGCCGTTCCTGCTCGCCGCGGCGTTTGCCGGCCGTTTCCTCGGCTTTTCCGCCCGCTTCAAGCGCCACATGGGCGCGGTGGAAAAAGCCATGGGTGTCCTGCTCGTGCTCACCGGCATCCTGTTCCTGACCGGTCGCATGGCCGACATTTCGTTCTGGCTGCTGGAAACCTTCCCCTTCCTGCAAAAAATCGGCTGAAGCCGGCGATCTCCTGTTCCCGTCATTGCGGCGGCGGCGAGGGCGGGTTAGCAGGACTACACGACACGCAATCAGGTTGACGATCATGGCAAGCGACGGCGGCATGCAGCCCTTCTCCTGGGACGACCCCTTTCTCATCGAGGACCAGTTCGGCGAAGACGAGCGCATGATCCGCGATGCCGCGCGCGCCTTCGCCGAGGCCGAACTCGCGCCGCGCATCGAGAAGGCCTATCTGGAGGAGCGGACCGATCCGGAACTGTTCGGCCTGATGGGACAGGCCGGCCTGCTCGGCGTCACGGTGCCGGAGGAGTATGGCTGCGCCGGCGCGAACTATGTCTCCTACGGGCTGGTGGCCCGCGAGGTGGAGCGCGTGGATTCCGGCTACCGTTCGATGATGAGCGTGCAATCCTCGCTCGTCATGTTCCCGATCCACGCCTATGGTTCACAAGAGCAGCGCCGGAAATACCTGCCGGGCCTCGGCCGCGGCGAACTGGTCGGCTGCTTCGGCCTGACCGAGCCGGATGCCGGCTCCGATCCCGGCGGCATGAAGACCAAGGCCGAGAAGATCGACGGCGGCTGGCGGCTGAACGGCGCCAAGACGTGGATTTCCAATGCGCCTATCGCCGATGTGTTCGTCGTCTGGGCCAAGGACGACGCCGGAATCATCCGCGGCTTCATCCTGGAAAAGGGCATGAAGGGCCTGTCGGCGCCGAAGATCGATGGCAAGCTTTCGCTGCGCGCCTCGATCACCGGTGAGATCGTCATGCAGGGCGTGGAAGTCTCCGACGACCACCTGCTGCCCAATGTCTCCGGCCTGAAGGGCCCGTTCGGCTGCCTCAATCGCGCCCGCTACGGCATTTCCTGGGGAGCGATGGGCGCGGCCGAGGATTGCTGGCACCGCGCCCGCGCCTACGGGCTGGATCGCAAGCAGTTCGGCCGTCCACTCGCAGCCACGCAGCTCTACCAGAAGAAGCTCGCCGACATGCAGACCGAGATCACGCTCGGGCTGCAGGCCTCGCTGCGCGTCGGCCGGCTGATAGACGAGGGCCGGTTCGCGCCGGAAATGATTTCGCTGGTCAAGCGCAACAATTGCGGCAAGTCGCTCGACATCGCCCGCCAGGCCCGCGACATGCATGGCGGCAACGGCATCCAGATCGGCTACCATGTCATGCGCCATGCGCAGAACCTCGAGACGGTCAACACCTATGAGGGCGCGCATGACGTGCATGCGCTGATCCTCGGCCGGGCGCAGACCGGTATCCAGGCGTTCTTCTGAACCATGCGGCCGCTGTCCGGCCTGAAAGTCGTCGAACTTGCCCGCATCCTCGCCGGACCGTGGATCGGCCAGGTGCTGGCCGATCTCGGCGCCGACGTCATCAAGGTGGAAAGCCCCGAGGGTGACGACACGCGCAAATGGGGTCCGCCCTTCATCGAGGCCGGCAGCGACCGGTCGGCGGCCTATTTCCACGCCTGCAACCGCGGCAAACGCTCGGTCGTGGCGGATTTTTCCACCGAGGACGGCCGCGACCTCGTCCGTCGCCTCGCGCTCGGCGCCGATGTGCTGATCGAGAACTTCAAGGTCGGCAGCCTGCGGAAATACGGCTTGGACCACGCGACGCTCGGCGCGGCCAATCCGCGCCTCGTCTACTGCTCCGTCACCGGCTTCGGCCAGGACGGGCCGCGGGCCGGCGAAGCCGGCTACGATTTCATGATCCAGGGCCTTGCCGGCATCATGGACCTGACCGGCGAGCCGGAGCGCGAGCCGCAGAAGATCGGCGTCGCCTTCGCCGACATCTTCACCGGGCTTTATGGCGTGATCGCCATCCAGGCCGCGCTGATCGAGCGCGCGCGGAGCGGACGCGGAGCGCATGTCGACATGGCGCTGATGGACTGCATGACCGGCGTGCTCGCCAACCAGGCGATGAATTATCTTGCCTCGGGTGTCCCGCCCAGGCGGCTCGGCAACGCCCATCCCAACATCGCGCCCTACCAGACATTGCCCGTCGCCGACGGCTTCTTCATCATCGCGGTCGGCAATGACCGGCAGTTTGCCAGCTTCTGCGATGTCATCGGCTTGCCGGCCCTGCCGCTGGACGAGCGCTTCGCCAGCAATGCGCTGCGTGTGCGCAATCGCGAAATCCTGTCCGGCCTTTTGGCGGAAAGGACGCAAGGCTGGCGGCGGGACGAACTGCTGGCGGCGCTGGCGCGGGTTTTTGTCCCGGCGGGGCCTATCAATTCGGTCGCCGACGCGCTGGCCGATCCGCAGATCATCCACCGCGCCATGCGCATTGCGCCCGGTGGCATACCAGGCCTGCGCACGCCGGTGACGATCGATGGCGAGCCTGCCGCCTCGGCGATGCGGGCGCCGGGTCTCGGCGAGCATACGGCGGCGATTCGCGCCGAAATCGGCATGTGAGCCGGCCGCGAGCAGGCGGCATATATCAGTAGAATATCAGATCCCCGGGCCGGCTCTCTCGCCAAACAGCGCGTTGGCCGCGGCGAGCGCCGCCTTCTCCGTGGCGCGAAAACGGCGAACGGCGTCTTCGCCGGCCGGCGT
>JBATNB010000043.1:0-14671 GCA_049290135.1 Rhizobiaceae bacterium | reverse complement strand
CGTACGCCTTGAACTCGCCGAAATACTTCGTGATCGCCGCCGTCAGCGACGTCTTGCCATGGTCGACGTGACCAATCGTCCCGATGTTCACATGCGGCTTGTTCCGCTCGAATTTGCCCTTGGCCATCGTTTGTCTCCGTTCACTCAGGCGGCAAGGCCGCCGTTTCTCGTGTCGCCCGGCTGTATCAGGCGTACTTCTTCTGCACTTCCTGCGCGACAGCGGTCGGCACAGGCTCGTAATGGTCGAACTGCATCGTGTACTGGGCGCGCCCCTGGCTCATGGAGCGCAGATTGTCGACGTACTTGAACATGTTGGCCAGCGGCACCATCGCGTTGACGACGGTGGCGACACCGCGCGCTTCCGTGCCCTGGATCTGGCCACGACGCGAATTGAGGTCGCCGATGACGTCGCCGACATAGTCTTCCGGCGTCACCACCTCGACCTTCATGATCGGCTCGAGCAGCTGCACGCCGAGCTTGCCCGCCGCCTCGCGGAAACAGGCGCGGCCGGCGATCTCGAAGGCGAGCACGGAGGAGTCGACGTCGTGGTAGGCGCCGTCGATCAGCGTCGCCTTGACGCCGATCATCGGGAAGCCCGCGAACGGACCCGACGACATCACCGAATCGATGCCCTTCTCGACGCCCGGCACGTATTCCTTCGGCACCGAACCGCCGACGACCTTGGAATCGAACACGAAATCCTCGCCCGCCTCGTTCGGCTCGAACACGATCTTGACGCGCGCGAACTGGCCCGAGCCGCCGGTCTGCTTCTTGTGGGTGTAATCCTGCTCGTGGCGGCGCGTGATGGTCTCGCGATAGGCCACCTGCGGGGCGCCGACATTCGCCTCGACCTTGAACTCGCGGCGCATGCGGTCGACGATGATGTCGAGATGCAGCTCGCCCATGCCGGCGATGATGGTCTGGCCGGATTCCTCGTCGGTGCGGACGCGGAACGACGGATCCTCCGCCGCGAGGCGATTGAGCGCCAGGCCCATCTTTTCCTGGTCGGCCTTGGTCTTCGGCTCGATGGCGATCTGGATGACCGGCTCGGGGAACTCCATGCGCTCCAGGATCACCGGCTTCAGCGGGTCGCACAGCGTGTCGCCCGTGGTGGTTTCCTTGAGGCCGGCCAGCGCCACGATGTCGCCGGCGAACGCCTCGTCGATGTCCTCGCGCGAATTGGCATGCATCTGCAGCATGCGGCCGATGCGCTCGCGCTTGCCCTTGACGGTGTTTTCAAGGCTCACGCCCTTGGCCAGCTTGCCCGAATAGATGCGGGCGAAGGTGAGCGAGCCGACGAACGGGTCGTTCATGATCTTGAACGCCAGCATCGACAGCGGCTCCGAATCGTCGGGGTTGCGCACCACCTCGGCCTCGGTCTTGGCGTCGACGCCCTTGATCGGGGGAATGTCGATCGGCGACGGCAGGAACTCCACCACGCCGTCGAGCAGCGGCTGCACGCCCTTGTTCTTGAACGCCGAGCCGCAGAACATCGGGAAGAACTTCACGTCGATGGTGCCGCGGCGGATCAGCGCGCGCAGCTCGTCATTGCCCGGCATCACGCCTTCGAGGTAGCGCTCCATGGCGCCCTCGTCGATCTCGACGGCGGTCTCGATCATCTTCTCGCGGAACTCCTCGGCCCGCGCCTTGAGATCGTCCGGGATCTCCACGACGTCCCACGCCGCGCCGAGCGTTTCGTCGCGCCACACGAGCGCGTTCATCTCGATGAGGTCGACGATGCCCTTGAATTCGCTTTCCGCGCCGATCGGCAACTGCACGACGACCGGCGTGGCGCCGAGCCGCTTCTTGACCATGTCGACCGAGCGGTAGAAATCCGCGCCGATCTTGTCCATCTTGTTGCAGAAGATCATGCGCGGGACATTGTACTTGTCCGCCTGGCGCCAGACCGTCTCGGTCTGCGGCTCGACGCCGGCATTGGCGTCAAGCAGCGCGATGGCACCGTCGAGCACGCGCAGCGAACGCTCCACCTCGATGGTGAAGTCGACGTGGCCCGGCGTGTCGATGATGTTGAAGCGGCGCAGCTTCTCGTCGCGCCCCTTCCAGAAGGTCGTGGTCGCGGCCGACGTGATGGTGATGCCGCGCTCCTGCTCCTGCTCCATCCAGTCCATGGTGGCCGCGCCATCGTGGACTTCGCCGATCTTGTGGCTCTTGCCCGTGTAATACAGGATGCGCTCGGTCGTCGTCGTCTTGCCGGCGTCGATATGCGCCATGATGCCGAAGTTGCGATAGTCTTCGATCTTGAATTCGCGGGCCATGGGAGGGAACTCCTGCTCGTCCGAGCCGCTTACCAGCGGTAATGCGCAAACGCGCGGTTGGCTTCGGCCATGCGATGCGTATCTTCACGCTTCTTCACGGCGGTGCCGCGGTTGTTGGCCGCATCCATGAGTTCGCCCGAAAGGCGCTCGACCATGGTGGTTTCGTTGCGGCCGCGCGCGGCGGTGATCACCCAGCGGATGGCCAGCGCCTGACGGCGTTCCGGACGGACGTCCACCGGAACCTGGTAGGTGGCGCCGCCGACGCGGCGGGACCGCACTTCGACGTGCGGGGCGACATTGTCCAGCGCCTGGCGGAACACGCCGACCGGCTCCTGCCGGGTCTTGGACTGGATCTGGTCGAGCGCGCCGTACACGATCTGCTCGGCGACCGACTTCTTGCCGTCATACATCACGGCGTTCATGAACTTCGTGATCACCAGATCGCCGAACTTCGGATCCGGGTTGATTTCACGCTTTTCTGCTCTGTGGCGTCGGGACATGGTTCTCGTCTCTCGCTCCACCGGCCCGACGCTGAAAAAAGCGCCGAAACCGGGAATTTCCCTTATTTCGGACGCTTGGCGCCGTACTTCGAACGGCGCTGCTTGCGGTTCTTCACGCCCTGCGTGTCAAGCACGCCGCGGATGATGTGGTAGCGCACACCCGGAAGGTCCTTGACGCGGCCGCCGCGGATCATGACCACCGAATGTTCCTGGAGGTTGTGTCCCTCGCCCGGAATGTAGCCGATCACCTCGAAGCCGTTGGTCAGGCGCACCTTGGCGACCTTGCGAAGCGCCGAGTTCGGCTTCTTCGGCGTCGTGGTGTAGACGCGCGTGCACACGCCGCGCTTCTGCGGGTTGGCCTGCATCGCCGGCACCTTGTTGCGCACGACCGGCGCGACGCGGGGCTTGCGGATCAGCTGGTTGACGGTAGGCATCGAACCTTCCTTCTGCAAAAACCTTTTGTGTCCGCCACTTGCGCCGTGATCTTGCCTCACAGCACGAAACGGGCAATGGACCGCGCCTTGCGGTTTGCCCGTCGCAAATGCAGAGGAAGCGGGTGACCCCGCCTCGTGCGGCTGCAGTGACGTTCGATCTGTGGCGAACCCTGTTTGAGGCGAACTCGGGCGCGCGACGCACCCGATGGCCAACCTCACATTGGCTCGGACGCGGCTCCTCTACCGATTCCACGCCACCGCGTCAACCCCGAACACCGGAAAACCGCCGGGCCGCGCCCGCATGGCTCGCCCCGATCCGGCGCATGGCTGGCGCGCCGCTAGCGCACCCGCGTCATGCGGCCGCCGCCGGAATCCTCGATGGTCCGCTCATCGACGAAACGCCCGGTCGAGCCGGTGCATTCGCGATCGCGGTTGAGGTCGGACAGGATCGACATCGACGTGTAGCGCCCGTTGCCGAGGAAGAACCCGGCGAACAGGCCATGCCCGGCATAGTCGTTGCAGCCGGTGGCGCTGCACACGCGGTTCTGGTAGTCGAAAATCCCGTCCTGGCGATAGCTCAGGTAGAGCTGGCTCACCTGCCCCGTCTGCGGCGACGTCGTCTCCGAATACCAGACGCCCGCCATGGCCTGCATGAATTCCGGGTCCTTGCGATCGTCCATCTCGCGCCAGGCCGCGGTGGCGTCGCGGTCCATGCCATTGGTGCCGCGCTTGATGCAGATGTCGGTCTGCGCGCCGGCCGCGCCGGCAAGCGCCAACAGCACGGGCAAGGACAGAATGGCAATCCGGCGCATGAGGTCCCCCTGACCGTTCCAAGGCGGTCAGGTTAGGTCCCTGCCCGGCCTTTGGCCAATCACGTTCAGGAGATAAAAAAAAGGCCGTCCGGCGGGGCATTGTGCCGAACGGCCTGTCAATTGCGGCGGGGAGGTTTCCACCCGATCGACTGCCGCTGACCCCGGAGAACACAGCCAACGTGAATTGGTCGTGAATTCGCCGGCCGGCTCCGGTTGCAGTCCGCAAACGACAAAACCCGCCGGCGAACCGGCGGGTTTTGCAAGCGAAATGCCAGGCTGGCGGGATCAGCCGGCCGGCTGATTCTCGCGCGTCAGCATCGCGGTGGCCGCATCGGCGCCGGAGCCCTTCTTGCGTTCCTCGATGATGAGCTGGTCGCGGTGGGTGGCGATGCGGCGGATCTGCGTGATCGCGCCGCCGGTGCCCGCCGGGATCAGGCGTCCGACGATGACGTTCTCCTTCAGGCCCTGCAGCACGTCCACCTTGCCGGCGACCGCCGCCTCGGTGAGCACGCGCGTGGTCTCCTGGAACGAGGCGGCCGAGATGAAGGACGGCGTCTGCAGCGAGGCCTTGGTGATGCCGAGCAGGACCGGCTGGCCGACGGCCGGCTTCTTGCCGTCCTCGACCAGGCGCTCGTTGACCTCGTCGAACTCGATGAGATCGACATGGTCGCCCGGGATGTAGACCGAATCGCCGGGCTCCATGATCTCCACCTTCTGCAGCATCTGCCGGACGATCACCTCGATGTGCTTGTCGTTGATGAACACGCCCTGGAGCCGGTAGACTTCCTGGATCTCGTTGACGAGGTAGGAGGCCAGCGCCTCCACGCCCTTGATCGCCAGGATGTCGTGCGGCGCCGGATTGCCGTCGAGGATGAAATCGCCCTTCTCGATGGCGTCGCCGTCCTGGAGATGGAACGGCTTGCCCTTCGGGATGAGATACTCGATCGGCTCGGCGCCCTCCTCGTGCGGCTCGATGATGATGCGGCGCTTGTTCTTGTAGTCGCGCCCGAACCGCACCGTGCCGTCGACCTCGGCGATGATGGCGTGATCCTTCGGACGACGCGCCTCGAACAGTTCCGCCACGCGCGGCAGGCCGCCCGTAATGTCCTTGGTCTTGGCGCTTTCCATCGGGATACGGGCCACCACGTCGCCCGGCTTCACCGTTGCGCCCGGCTCGACCGAAAGCACGGCCGAGACGGAGAGCTGGAAGCGGGCATCGCCGCCGCGCGACAGCTTGGCAACCTTGCCGTTGGCATCCTGCACGGCGATGGCCGGCTTGAGGTCGGAACCGCGCGGCGTCGACCGCCAGTCCATGACCTCGCGCTTGGTGATGCCGGTCGACTCGTCGGTCGTTTCCTGCATCGACAGGCCGTCGACGAGATCCTCGAACGCCACCTTGCCCTCGACTTCGGTGAGGATCGGGCGGGTGTAGGGATCCCATTCGGCGATGCGCTGGCCGCGCTTGACCTTGTCGCCATCGTCGACGGAGATGCGCGCACCGTAGGTGATGCGGTGGACGGCCCGCTCCTTGCCCGCCTCGTCGAGGATGAGGACGGCCATGTTGCGGCCCATCGTGACCAGATGGCCCTCGGAGTTGCGCACCACGTTGCGGTTGCGGATCTTCACCGTGCCCTCGTAGGAGGCTTCGACGAAGGACTGGTCGACCACCTGCGCCGTGCCGCCCATGTGGAAGGTGCGCATGGTCAGCTGCGTGCCCGGCTCGCCGATCGACTGCGCCGCGATGACGCCGACGGCTTCGCCGATGTTGACCGGCGTGCCGCGCGCCAGGTCGCGGCCGTAGCACACCGCGCACACGCCGGTCTTGACCTCGCAGGTCAGCGCCGAACGGATGCGCACGGTCTGGATGTTGGCCTTTTCGATCAGATCGACATCGCGCTCGTCGATGAGCTTGCCCTTGGCGACGATCAGTTCGCCCGTGACCGGGTGATTGACGTCGTCGAGCGCCGTGCGGCCGAGCACGCGCTGGCCGATCGAGGCCACGACCTGGCCGGCATCGATGATCGGGGTCATGGTCAGACCCGTATCGGTGCCGCAATCGGTGTGGTTGACGATGCAGTCCTGCGCCACGTCGACAAGGCGGCGCGTCAGGTAGCCGGAGTTGGCCGTCTTCAGCGCGGTGTCGGCCAGGCCCTTGCGGGCGCCGTGGGTCGAGTTGAAATACTCGAGCACGGTCAGGCCTTCCTTGAAGTTGGAGATGATCGGCGTTTCGATGATCTCGCCCGACGGCTTGGCCATGAGGCCGCGCATGCCGGCCAGCTGGCGCATCTGCGCCGGCGAGCCACGGGCGCCGGAATGGCTCATCATGTAGATCGAGTTCATCGGCCGCTGGCGGCCTTCCTTGTCGAACTCGACCGCCTTGATGCGGCCCATCATCTCGTCGGCGACCTTCTCGGAGCACTTCGCCCAAGCGTCGACGACCTTGTTGTACTTTTCGCCCTGGGTGATCAGGCCGTCATTGTACTGCTGCTCGTATTCCTTCGCCAGCGTATCGGTCTCCTCGACCAGGCGCTCCTTGGACACCGGGATCTGCATGTCGTCCTTGCCGAACGAAATGCCGGCGCGGCAGGCATAGGAGAAGCCGAGCGCCATGATGCGGTCGCAGAAGATCACCGTCTCCTTCTGGCCGCAGTGGCGGTAGACCGTGTCGATCATCCGGGAAATGTTCTTCTTGGTCATTTCCTGGTTGCAGGTCTCGAACGGCACCGCGACATGCTTGGGCAGCAGTTCGCCGATGATCATGCGGCCGGGCGTCGTGTCGTAGATGCGCGCCTCGAGCTTGCCTTCGGCGTTGATGGTCTTGAAGCGGCCCCTGATCTTGGTGTGCAGCGTGACGACCTTGGACTCCAGCGCATGGTGCAACTCGCCCATGTCGGCGAACACCTTGCCCTGCCCCGGCTCGTTCTCCGCCGTGATCGACAGGTAATAGAGGCCGAGCACCATGTCCTGCGACGGCACGATGATCGGCGCGCCGTTGGCCGGATGCAGGATGTTGTTGGTCGACATCATCAGCACGCGCGCTTCAAGCTGCGCTTCCAGCGACAGCGGCACGTGCACGGCCATCTGGTCGCCGTCGAAGTCGGCGTTGAAGGCGGTGCAGACCAGCGGATGCAGCTGGATCGCCTTGCCCTCGATCAGCACCGGCTCGAAGGCCTGGATGCCGAGGCGGTGCAGCGTCGGCGCGCGGTTCAACAGCACCGGATGCTCGCGGATGACCTCGTCGAGGATGTCCCAGACTTCCGGGCGCTCCTTCTCGACCAGCTTCTTGGCCTGCTTGACGGTGGCCGAGAAGCCCTTGGCGTCGAGCCGGGCGTAGATGAACGGCTTGAACAGCTCCAGCGCCATCTTCTTCGGCAGGCCGCACTGGTGCAGCTTGAGTTCCGGACCGGTGACGATGACGGAACGGCCCGAATAGTCGACGCGCTTGCCGAGCAGGTTCTGGCGGAACCGGCCCTGCTTGCCCTTGAGCATGTCGGAGAGCGACTTCAGCGGGCGCTTGTTGGCCCCGGTGATGACGCGGCCGCGCCGGCCATTGTCGAACAGCGCATCGACCGCTTCCTGAAGCATGCGCTTCTCGTTGCGGATGATGATGCCCGGCGCCTTCAGCTCGATCAGCCGCTTCAGGCGGTTGTTGCGGTTGATGACGCGGCGGTAGAGGTCGTTGAGGTCGGACGTGGCGAAACGGCCGCCGTCGAGCGGCACCAGCGGACGCAGGTCCGGCGGAATGACCGGGATGATCTTCATGATCATCCATTCCGGCCGATTGCCGCTCTCGATCAGGTTTTCCACCACCTTCAGGCGCTTCAACAGCTTCTTCTGCTTCAGGTCGGAAGTGGTGCGGCCGAGTTCATCGCGCAGGTCGATCGCGATCTTCTCCAGGTTCATCGAGGTCAGCAGCTCGTGGATCGCCTCCGCGCCGATCATGGCGGTGAAGGAATCCTCGCCGAACTGGTCGACGGCCTGCATGTAGTCCTCTTCCGAGAGCAGCTGGTGCTCCTTCAGCGAGGTCAGGCCCGGCTCGGTGACGATGTAGTTCTCGAAATAGAGGACACGCTCGATGTCCTTCAGCGTCATGTCGAGCAGCGTGCCGATGCGGCTCGGCAGCGACTTCAGGAACCAGATGTGGGCAACGGGCGCGGCCAGTTCGATGTGGCCCATGCGCTCGCGGCGCACGCGCGACAGCGTCACCTCGACACCGCACTTCTCGCAGATGATGCCCTTGTACTTCATGCGCTTGTACTTGCCGCACAGGCACTCATAGTCCTTGATCGGACCGAAGATGCGCGCGCAGAACAGGCCGTCGCGTTCCGGCTTGAAGGTCCGGTAGTTGATCGTTTCCGGCTTCTTGATCTCGCCGTACGACCACGAAAGGATCTTCTCGGGGCTGGCGATCGAGATGCGGAGCGAATCGAACACCTGGGCCGGAGCCTGCGAATTGAAGAGATTCATGACCTCTTGGTTCATGCCGTTCTCCTTGCGGACGCCGCCGCGTCCTGTTCCGGGTTCGGAAGACGGTCAGGCGACCCAGCGGCCGCCCCCTCTTCCATGGGCCGGTTGACCGGCCCTTCAGAAATCGGTCGGCCGGCGCCGCGGACGGCGCCGGACCGGTTCACTCCGCCGCTTCCGGCAGTTCGCCCTTGGCCTCGTCATCGTCGCTGGCCATCGTCTGCAGTTCGACGTTGAGGCCGAGCGAGCGCATTTCCTTGACGAGCACGTTGAAGCTCTCCGGAATGCCCGCCTCGAACGTGTCGTCGCCACGCACGATGGCCTCGTAGACCTTGGTGCGGCCGGCCACGTCGTCCGACTTGACGGTGAGCATTTCCTGCAGCGTGTAGGCCGCGCCATAGGCTTCCAGCGCCCAGACCTCCATCTCGCCGAAACGCTGGCCGCCGAACTGCGCCTTGCCGCCCAGCGGCTGCTGGGTGACGAGCGAGTACGGGCCGATCGAGCGCGCGTGGATCTTGTCGTCCACGAGGTGGTGGAGCTTGAGCATGTAGATGTAGCCCACCGTCACCTTGCGGTCGAACGCTTCGCCGGTCCGCCCGTCATAGAGCGTCGTCTGGCCCGATGCCGACAGGCCCGCCTGCTCCAGCATGGCGTTGATGTCGGCCTCGTGCGCGCCGTCGAACACCGGCGTCGCGATCGACACGCCACGGCGCATCTGCTCGCCGAGCCTGACCACCGAGGCGTCGTCGTAACGGCGCACCGGTTCGTTGCGGTCATTGTCGGGCATGATCGATTCGAGCGTCTTGCGCAGCGGCTTGATGTCGCCGCCGGCACGATACGCGTCGATCATGTCGCCGATCTTCTGGCCCATGCCGGCGCAGGCCCAGCCCAGATGCGTCTCCAGGATCTGCCCGACATTCATGCGGCTCGGCACGCCCAGCGGATTGAGCACGACGTCCACATGCGTGCCGTCTTCCAGGAACGGCATGTCCTCGATCGGCAGGATGCGGCTGACCACGCCCTTGTTGCCGTGGCGGCCGGCCATCTTGTCGCCCGGCTGGATCTTGCGCTTGACGGCCACGAACACCTTGACGGTCTTCATGACGCCGGGCGGAAGTTCGTCGCCGCGCTGCAGCTTCTCGACCTTGTCCATGAAGCGCTGTTCCAGCGCCTTCTTGGATTCGTCGTACTGGGTGCGCAGCGCCTCGACCTCGCCCTGCAGCTTTTCGTCCTCGGTGGCGAACTGCCACCACTGCGAACGCGGATACTCGCCAAGCAGCGTCGCGGAGAGCTTGCCGCCCTTCTTGAAGCCCTTGGGTCCCGAAACCGCCTCGCGGCCGTCGAGCATGGCCGACAGGCGGCCATAGACGTTGCGGTCGAGGATCGCCTGCTCGTCGTCGCGGTCCTTGGCCAGGCGCTCGATCTCCTCGCGCTCGATCGCCATGGCGCGCTCGTCCTTCTCCACGCCGTGGCGGTTGAAGACGCGCACTTCCACGACCGTGCCGAAGGTTCCCGGCGGCATGCGCATGGAGGTGTCGCGCACGTCGGACGCCTTCTCGCCGAAGATGGCGCGCAGGAGCTTTTCCTCCGGCGTCATCGGGCTTTCGCCCTTCGGCGTGATCTTGCCGACCAGGATGTCCCCGGGCTGCACTTCCGCGCCGATATAGACGATGCCCGCCTCGTCGAGGTTCTTCAGCGCCTCTTCCGACACGTTGGGGATGTCGCGGGTGATCTCTTCCGGCCCGAGCTTGGTGTCGCGCGCCATCACCTCGAATTCCTCGATGTGGATGGAGGTAAACACGTCGTCGCGCACGATGCGCTCCGACAACAGGATGGAGTCCTCGTAATTGTAGCCGTTCCACGGCATGAACGCGACGAGCACGTTGCGGCCGAGCGCCAGGTCGCCGAGATCGGTCGAGGGACCGTCGGCGATGATGTCGCCCTTCTCGATGCGGTCGCCCACCCGCACCAGCGGACGCTGGTTGATGCAGGTGTTCTGGTTGGAACGCTGGTACTTGTGCAGCCGGTAGATGTCGACGCCCGGACGGGCCGGATCGACTTCCTCCGTCGCCCGGATGACGATCCGGGTCGCATCCACCTGGTCGACGACGCCCGAGCGACGGGCGGCGATCGCCGCGCCGGAATCGCGCGCCACCACCGGTTCCATGCCGGTGCCGACGAACGGCGCCTCGGCGCGCACCAGCGGCACGGCCTGGCGCTGCATGTTGGAGCCCATGAGCGCGCGGTTGGCGTCGTCATTTTCCAGGAACGGGATGAGCGCGGCGGCGACCGACACCATCTGCTTGGGCGACACGTCCATCAGGTCGACCGCGTCGCGCGGCGCCATCAGCACTTCGCCGGCATGGCGGCAGATCACGTAGTCGTCGACGATGACGCCGTTCTTGTCGAGCTCGGCATTGGCCTGCGCCACATGGTGCTTGGCCTCCTCCATCGCCGACAGGTAGACGACCTCGTTGGTCAGCTTGCCGTTCGCCACCTTGCGGTACGGGCTCTCGATGAAGCCGTACTTGTTGACGCGTGCGAAGGTCGCCAGCGAGTTGATCAGGCCGATGTTCGGGCCTTCCGGCGTCTCGATCGGGCAGATGCGGCCGTAATGCGTCGGATGCACGTCGCGCACCTCGAAGCCGGCGCGCTCGCGCGTCAGGCCGCCCGGGCCAAGCGCCGAGAGGCGGCGCTTGTGGGTGATCTCGCTGAGCGGGTTGGTCTGGTCCATGAACTGGCTGAGCTGCGAGGACCCGAAGAACTCGCGCACCGCGGCCGCCGCCGGCTTGGCGTTGATGAGGTCCTGCGGCATGACCGTGTCGATGTCGATCGACGACATGCGCTCCTTGATGGCGCGCTCCATGCGCAGCAGGCCGACGCGATACTGGTTCTCCATGAGCTCGCCGACCGAACGCACGCGGCGATTGCCGAGATTGTCGATGTCGTCGATTTCGCCCTTGCCGTCGCGCAGTTCCACCAGCGTCTTGACGATCTGGATGACGTCGTCCTTGCGCAGCACGCGGTGCGTGTCCGGCGCATCGAGGCTGAGGCGCATGTTCATCTTCACCCGGCCGACCGCCGAAAGGTCGTAGCGTTCCGAATCGAAGAACAGCGACTTGAACATGGCTTCCGCCGTGTCCATCGTCGGCGGTTCGCCGGGGCGCATAACCCGGTAGATGTCGAACAGCGCGTCCTGGCGCGCCTCGTTCTTGTCGACCGCGAGCGTGTTGCGGATGTAGGCGCCGATGTTGACGTGATCGATGTCGAGGACCCGGATCTCGCTGGCGCCGGTGGACAGCAGGACCTTGAGGGTCTTCTCGTCGAGTTCGTCGCCGGCTTCGAGATGAATCTCGCCGGTTTCCATGTTGACGATGTCCTCGGCGAGGTAGGAGCCGAAAATGTCCTCCTCGGTGGCGCGGATCGCCTTCACGCCCTTCTCGACAATCTGGCGGGCCTGGCGCACCGTCATCTTCTTGCCGGCCTCGAACACGACTTCGCCGCTATCGGCGTCGACGAGGTCCGTCACCGCCTTCATGCCCTTGAAGCGGTCGACCGAGAACGGAATGCGCCAGTGATCGCCGCTGCGCACGAAGCTCAGCGTCGAATAGAAGGTGGACAGGATCTCCTCGCCGTCCATGCCGAGCGCCATCAGCAGCGACGTTACCGGCAGCTTGCGGCGGCGGTCGATGCGGGCGTGCACGACGTCCTTGGAGTCGAACTCGATGTCGAGCCAGGAGCCGCGATAGGGGATGACGCGCGCGGCGAACAGCAGCTTGCCCGACGAATGGCTCTTGCCCTTGTCGTGGTCGAAGAACACGCCGGGCGAACGGTGCATCTGCGAGACGATGACGCGCTCGGTGCCGTTGACGATGAAGGTGCCGTTCATCGTCATGAGCGGCATGTCGCCCATGTAGACGTCCTGCTCCTTGATGTCCTTGACCGACTTGGCGCCGGTGTCCTGGTCGATATCGAACACGATCAGGCGCAAGGTCACCTTGAGCGGCGCGGCATAGGTCAGGTCGCGCTGGCGACACTCGTCGACATCGAATTTCGGCGCCTCGAACTCGTACTTGACGAATTCAAGCATGGCGGCGCCGGAAAAGTCGGTGATCGGGAACACCGACTTGAACACCGCCTGCAAGCCTTCGTCCGGCCGGCCGCCCTTCGGCTCCTCGACCATCAGGAACTGGTCGTAGGATGCCTTCTGAACCTCGATGAGGTTCGGCATCTCGGCCACTTCCGGAATCTTGCCGAAGAACTTGCGAATGCGTCTGCGACCGTTGAACGTGTGGACCTGGGCCATCGTCGCTCCCTGGATCGGTTGCGGGCTTCAGCGGAAACCCGAATTGGCTTTGCGGCCGCGAGGCGGCCCTCTCAAACGGGGAAAACCCGTTTCCGGCGGACCGTTTCCGGCCTGCGGGAAAAGGGTTCGGAACTCAACACCCCGACAATGCCGCCGCCGGCGGACGGTTTCCCGCCCGCCGGTGACGATGGAACGCCTTACTTGACCTCGACCTTGGCGCCAGCGGCCTCGAGCTTCTTCTTGACGTCCTCGGCCTCGGCCTTCGACACGCCTTCCTTGACAGCCTTCGGCGCGCCTTCGACCAGGTCCTTGGCTTCCTTGAGGCCAAGGCCGGTGAGGGCACGGACTTCCTTGATGACCTCGATCTTCTTCTCGCCGGCGGCGGCGAGAATGACGTCGAACTCGGTCTTCTCCTCGACCGGAGCAGCCGCGGCGGCGCCACCGGCCACGGCGGCCACGGCCACCGGAGCAGCGGCGGAAACGCCCCACTTCTCTTCCAGCATCTTCGACAGCTCGGCCGCCTCGATCACGGTCAGGGCCGACAGTTCATCAACGATCTTCGCAAGATCAGCCATTTGTTTCTTCCTTCAATGGTTCGAACTTCGATTGGAGTGCGAGGAACAGCCTCACGCGGCTTCGTCCTTCCGGGCATAGGCGCCGAAAACGCGGGCAAGCGAACCTGCCGGGGCGTTGACGACCTGGGCGATCCGGGTGGCCGGCGTCGTGATCATGCCGATCAGGCGCGCGCGCAGCTCGTCAAGCGACGGCAGCGATGCGAGTGCCTTGACGCCTTCCGCGTCGAGCGCGGTCATGCCCATGGCTCCGCCGAGAATGACGAGCTTGTCATTCGTCTTGGCGAAGTCGGACGCGACCTTGGGCGCGACGACGGGATCGCCGGAATAGGCAATCAGGGTCTGTCCCTTGAACAGTCCCTGGATGCTTTCCGATCCAGTGCCCTGAAGAGCGATCTTGGCGAGGCGGTTCTTCGCGACCTTCACCGTTCCGCCCGCTGCGCGCATCTTCGACCTCAGGTCGTTCATCTGCGCGACGGTCAGACCGGCGTAGTGGGCCACGACAACCGACGCTGCGCCCGAAAGCGCGTCGTTCAGTTCCGTGACGAATTCGCGTTTTTGCGCTCTATCCACTTCGTCTCTCCGGTTGGCGAACCTGCCGTTGCCGACAGACCCGCCTGGTTGCCTTTTGCCGCGCCCCGATTGCGCGGGAGCGCGACGCTCAGAGGTTCCTGCCCCCTTACAACCGCGCCGCGGGGCGGCGACGGCAAAAGGTCAACACGGGTTCGAACCGTTCCTTCGGGCCTGCGCCCTCCAATCCGGTCTTCCCCTGTCTCATGCGGGCCAGTGACGATTAAGGATGGCCACCCGCAATCTCGGACAGGATACCGGAAGTTTCCTTCCGGCAATCCGGGCCCCGCAGGCCCCGGAATTCTTTGCAGGAAGCCGGGTTTGCCCGGCTTCCTTCATGTTTTATCTCAGGAAGCCGACAGGCTCGAGAGATCGACCTTGACGCCCGGGCCCATCGTCGAGGCGATGGACATGCGCTTCATGTAGTTGCCCTTGGCGCCGGACGGCTTGGCCTTCTGCACCGCATCGGCGAACGCGCGGATGTTTTCCGCCAGCGCGTCGGCCGCGAACGAGGCCTTGCCGATGCCGGCGTGCACGATGCCCGCCTTCTCGACACGGAACTCCACCGCGCCGCCCTTCGAGGCCTTGACCGCCGCCGCGATGTCCGCGGTCACCGTGCCGACCTTCGGGTTCGGCATCATGCCGCGCGGGCCGAGCACCTTGCCGAGCCGGCCGACGAGCGGCATCATGTCCGGCGTGGCGATGCAGCGGTCGAAATTGATCTCGCCCTTCTGCAC
>JBATNB010000042.1:0-1863 GCA_049290135.1 Rhizobiaceae bacterium | reverse complement strand
GGCCGATGCTGACGGCGCGCATCGCCAACGGTCCGGGCACCAGGCCGCACGACAGCACCGCCGGCGGCGGCTCGGGGTTGCGCGGGCTTGGCGACCGCATCGAGAGCCTTGGCGGTGTGCTGTCATTCGAACATGGCGCCGAAGGCGCCGTCCTGTCCATGTCCATCGACCTGTCCGGAGGCTATTCCGATGACTGAACCCACGACGATCGTCGTTGTCGACGATCATCCGCTCTACCGCGCCGGTGTCGTGCGCACGCTCGCCGATGCGCCGGACCTGCGGGTTCTCGGCGAGGGTGATTCGGCCGACGATGCGCTGGAGCTTGTCCGGCGTGTCGGTCCGAACATCGTGCTGCTCGACATTTCCATGCCCGGCGGTGGCGTTTCGGCCGCCCGGCGTATCGCCGATGAGACGCCCGACACGTCGATCATCATGCTCACCGCATCGGAAAGCGACGACGACATCATGGAATCGCTCGCCGCCGGCGCGCGCGGCTACGTGCTGAAGGGCGTCGGCGCGCATGACCTGCTTTCGGTGGTCAGGGCGGTCGCGGCCGGCGGCTCCTATGTGTCGCCATCGCTCGCCGGCCGGCTGCTGATCACGATGAAGGCGAAAGGCGCGGGGCAGGCGGCGCGGTCACCGCTCGATGCCCTGACCGACCGCGAGGAGGAAATCCTGCGCCAGGTCGCGGCCGGCAAGAGCAACAAGGAGGTCGGCCGCGCGCTCGGCCTGCAGGAAAAGACGGTCAAGCACTACATGACGTCGATCCTGCAGAAGCTGCAGCTGCGCAACCGCACCGAGGCGGCGCTGTTTGCGCGTGACAATCTGCGCTGAACCGGCGATGCCTCAGTCGCCAATCGCCGCCCGCAGGCGCCTGTCGTCGGACGAACGCGCCTTGCGGGTGACGACGACGCGGCCCTTGCGGTCGATCAGCTGATACCGGCCGGCGTCGACTTTCTCGCTCCAGCCGTCGGCGAAAACGAGGATCACCGTATCGTCGTCGGCGAAGGAGTCGCGGATCTTGCCGTGACCGAGCAATGCGCCGAGAAATCCCTTGACCGAGGACCCGGCTTCGCCGTGGCCGCCGCCGCCATTGTCGTCTCCGCCGCCGCCGCCGCCATTGTCGTCGCCGCCATTGTCATCGCCGCCATTGTCGTCGCCGCCATTACTGTCCCCGCCATTGCCGGAGCCGCCTTCCCCGTCCTCGGCGTGGGCGACGGCGGCGGAGATCGGGAAGGCGTGATCGGCTGGATCGAACGACAGGCGAACCGGCGACAGGGCGAGAAGGATGGCGATGGCGGCCAGCCGCGCAACTGGCGGCGAAAGCCATGCGGCGTCAATGCGGGCACTGGTCCTGGCGCGGTGTCGTGTCATTGCTCAACGTTCCCGGGCGTTTCCTACATCGTCCGATCGGGCCTGTCTGCGGGCCAAAGTCCGAGCCCGGCCTCAAAAAGGTCGAGCGACCGGTGGGAAACCGGTCGCTCTGCGAATGAAGATCTCGGCGAAAGCGCTTCATTCGGCGGCGGAACCGGGGGTGCGGGGGCAATCCCGTGGGTTCCGCCGTTCGCGGGTCGCGGCGGTTTCAGCCGCGGATGAGCTTCCGGATAGCGTCCTTGAAGCGGCCCTTTCCGCTCTTGCCGGAATCATCGTTGTTGTCGTCATTGGAGTCGTCGTCATTGGAGTCGTCGTCACCGTCGTCGTCGTCGTTGTCGCCGCCCTGGTCGGACGTGCCGTCGTCGTCGCCGGAATCATCGTCGCCATCGTCGCCGTCATCGCCGTCATCGCCGGAATCGTCCGATCCGCCGCCGCCATTGTCGCCGGGGCCCTGGTCGGGGGTGCCGTCGTCGCCGCCGCCATCCGAGC
>JBATNB010000041.1:0-2430 GCA_049290135.1 Rhizobiaceae bacterium | reverse complement strand
GGGTCGGCAAGCCGCCCGGGCCGAAGCCCGGCGGCATCGGCGCCCTTGGCTTACTTGAAGTGCACGCCGCCCTTGCTGGCGCCGAGCTTGCCGGTCCAGCTTCCGCCGCCGCCTTCGCCGCAATAGTCCCAGCGGCCTGTGAAGGCGTCATAGGCGGCGTTGAACTGCAACGTCACATTACCCCAGTAGGGCGAGCCTTCCTTCTTCGTCGCGCACGCCTTGGCCGACTGGCTCTCGATCCACACGCCGCTGATGCCGACGCTGTAGTCGCCGGTCTTCAGCTTGTTCATCCGCCCGACGATGCGACCATCGTCCTGGGTGTATGGCGCGCGGATCGCCCCCGTCATCGGCTCGTCCGGCAGGGTCATGGTTCCTTCGCTGGTGCCCCACTGTCCGGCCTGGACCGAAGCGACATTCATCAGCGCGAGCGCCGTCGCGAGTGCCAGAACTGTCTTTGCACGCATGGCTGCCTCCTTCGATTGACGGTGCCATTATAGCGTGTTGAGGAAAATTTTCCTTGTCCCGTATCAAGCATCGTCATTGGCCCGCCGTCGCCGGTTGCCTTGACTCGCGCGGCGCGACAGCCGACATGTGCCGCGAAACGGGACCGACACCATGACCGCCGCGCGCACCACCGTCGACGACGCCGAGGTCGAACGCTTTTCGCGCATGGCGCGCGAATGGTGGGACCCGGCCGGCAAGTTCAAGCCGTTGCACAAGTTCAATCCGGTGCGCCTGGCCTACATCCGTGACACGCTGGCGCATCGCCATGGCCGCGACCCGAACCAGCCGCGACCGCTCGCCGGCCTTCGCCTTCTCGACATCGGCTGCGGCGGCGGGTTGCTGAGCGAGCCGATGGCGCGTCTCGGCGCCACCGTCGTCGGCGTCGATCCCTCGCCCGTCAACATCGAGATCGCCCGGCTGCACGCGCTGGAGAGCGGGCTTTCCATCGACTATCGCGCCACCACCGCCGAGGCGCTGGCCGAGGCCGGCGAGCGCTTCGATGCCGTGCTCAACATGGAAGTGGTCGAGCATGTGGCCGACGTGCCGCTGTTCATCGCCACCACCGCCGAACTGGTCAGGCCCGGCGGCGTGATGGTCGTGGCCACCATCAACCGCACGCTCAAGGCGCTGGCCCTGGCCATTGTCGGCGCGGAATATGTGTTGCGCTGGCTGCCGCGCGGCACCCACCAGTACGAGCGCCTCGTGCGCCCGGAGGAGCTCGGCGTCGCCCTGACCGCCGCCGGCATGACCGTCGCCGAGACCGTCGGCGTGGTCTTCAATCCGCTCGCCGACCGCTGGGAGCGCTCGCGCGACACCGCCGTCAACTACATGGTGCTGGCGGACAAGCCCGGCTGACCCGGTTCAGTTCTTGTCGTCGGGAAAGGTCGGCAACGGCATCACCGGGACGCCTTCCTCGTTGAGCGCCGCGGCGTCCTCGCGCGTCGCCTCGCCATAGATGCCGCGCGCCTCGGCCTCGCCAAGGTGGATGCGGCGCGCCTCCTCGGCGAAGCGCGGCCCGACATATTCCGCCCCCTCGCGCATCTTGTCGGAAAGCGATTTCAGTTCCTTCATGATGCGGCGCTGTTCCTCGCCCATGCCGAGCGACACCGTCTCGCGCTCGCCGCCCTGGCGCACCGCCGGCGCCATCAGCGCCTTCGACGTCTCGCGGCTGCCGCAGACCGGGCACTCGTTGAGGCCGGCCGCCGCCAGTCGCTCGAAATCGGCATTGTCGCGGAACCAGCCCTCGAATTCGTGGCCGCTTGAACAGGCGAGCGTGAACCGGATCATGCCGATGTCCGCTCCCCGGGATCGCCGGCGGTCCGGATCGCGAAGGCGCGCGCGTTCCTGAGGTTCGGGATCTTGCCGCGCGCCTCCGCCGATTGCGCCGGATCGATGTCGGCATAGACGATGCCCGGCGCGTCGCCATCGGCCTCCGCGATCACCCGTCCCCAGGGGTCGACCGCCAGCGAATGACCAAAGGTCTCGCGCCCGTCCTCATGGCGGCCGCCCTGCGCCGCCGACAGCACGAATGCGCCGTTTTCGATGGCGCGAGCGCGCTGCAGCACATGCCAGTGCGCCTCGCCGGTCTGCCGCGTGAACGCGGCCGGCGCGCTCAGCACCGACGCGCCGGCATTCGCCTGTGCCTGGAACAGTTGCGGGAACCTGATGTCGTAGCAGATGCCGAGGCCGAGCTTGGCCAGGCCGATGTCGGCGACGACGCACTCGCCGCCCGGCGCATAGGTCGCCGATTCGCGCCAGCTCTCGCCGCCGTCGAGGTCGACGTCGAACATGTGGATCTTGTCGTAGGTGGCGATCTGGCCGCCGCCCGGCGCGAACAGGAAGGCGCGGTTGGCAATCCGCCCGTCGGCCGCGGCGATCGCCGTCGATCCGACATGGACGTGCACGCCGCATGCCGCGGCCACGCGC
>JBATNB010000040.1:0-2695 GCA_049290135.1 Rhizobiaceae bacterium | reverse complement strand
CGCCTGGGCCGCGGCGGCGGCGATGCTGGCCGTCATCGTGGTGCAGACCGCGGTGGTCAATCGCGGCGGCGACGGCTACGAGGTGGCCGGCCAGGGCGACAGCCAGTCCGAAAAGCCGTTCGCGCTGGTGGCCTTCAAGTCCGCGGCCACCGCCGAGGCGATCGCCACAATCCTGACCCAGGCCGGCGCTTCCATCGTCGACGGACCGAAGCCGGGCGGTTTCTTCCGCGTCGCCATCGCCACCGACAGCGCGGACGTCTACGATGCGGCGCTGGCCGTGCTTGACGGCTCGGGGCTTGTCGACACCATCATGCCGGGAATGCGGCCACAGGAGTGAAGACCATGCGCCTGCTTGCGATTGCATTGGCCCTTCTGGTCGTCTGCGCCGGTACGCCCGCCGCCTTCGCCCAGACCACCGGCAATGGCAACAACACCGGCGGCGGCCCGACCTCTCCCGGCGACGACTACGAGCAGGATTTGTGGGGCATCCGCACCGGATGCGCCAAGGGACGCGGCGCCTCGACCGGCAAGCGCAACTGCAACCGCCAGATCGTGGAAGACACCGAAACCGACATCGCGAAGCCGCAAAGGGTCAAGCGCGCCGCCGACCCGGCGCAGGTCGTCATCGTGCCGGCGGACAAGCCGAAACTGGCGCCGAAGAAGAAGCCGGCGGCCAGGACCGTGAAGAAACCGGTATCGACCGCGCTTGCCGCGATCCCGCGGGCGCGCCCCGCGGTCGAACCCGATCCGCTCGACAATGTCGCCTACGTGCCCGACGAGGTGCTGGTTACGCTTGAAGGCGGCGCCGGCGAAGCCGACGGCATCGCCGCGCAGTTCGGCCTGGAGGTACGCAGCCAGCGCGCTTCGCTGTTGCTTGGCGCCAGGTTCGTCCGTTTTGGCATTCCCGATGGCCGTTCCGCCGAAACCGTGCTCGCCACGCTTCAGGCCGCCGGCATCGCCTCGGCCGAACTCAACCACGTCTATGCGCTGCAGGCCGTCAAGGCCGCGCCCAGCTATGCCTTTGCCCGCATCGCGCTCGCCGCGCCGAAGGCCAACGGCAAGGGCGTGCGCATCGCCGTCATCGATTCCGCCGCCGACCGCCGGCATCCGGCCCTCAAGGGCGTCTTTGCCGGGTTCTTCGATTCCCTGCCCGACCGCAAGGTCGTCGATGCCAGCCACGGCACGTCCATCGACGGCCTGATCGCCGGCAGCGGCAATGTCACGGGCATGGCGCCGAAGGCGAAGATCCTGCATGCGCGCGCCTTCGAGAACGGCAAGTCCACCATGTCGGCCATCCTCGACGCATTCGACTGGGCGGTCGGCCAGGATGCCCGTATCGTCAACATGAGCTTTGCCGGCCCGCGCAACCGCATGATGGAAAAGGCCTGCGCCTCGGCGTTCGCGCGCGGCGTGATCCTCATCGCCGCCGCCGGCAACAACGGGCCGGGCGCGCCGGACGCCTACCCCGGCGCCTATTCGAGCGTCGTCGCCGTGACCGCGACCAACGAGACCGACGGGCTGATGCCGCAGGCCAACCGCGGCGCCTATGTCTATGCCGCCGCGCCCGGTGTCGACGTGCTGGCGCCGGTGCCCGGCGGCGGCGTCGACTTCGTCACCGGCACCTCGTTCGCCGCCGCCATCGCCACCGGCGCAGTCGCCAACCTGATTGCGTCCGATCGCACCCGTGACGCCGCCTGGGTCATGCGCGCGCTGGCCGACACCGCCCGCGACCTCGGCCCGGCCGGACGCGACGGCGATTTCGGCTTCGGCCTGATCGATGTCAGCGCCGCGGCCTCGGTGGTCCTGAACTGAGGCTCAGGCGTCGGCGATCGGCGCGGGCCGTCCGTCCGGGCCGAGCGCGACCATGATGAATTCCGCTTCGGTGACCTTGACCATCGTGTGCGTGAGGTAGCGCTGCGCCCAGGCCTGCAGGACGATCGTCATCGACGTCCGCCCGACGCGAACGATGTCGGTATAGACCGACAGCGTGTCCCCGACCTTGACCGGGGCGACGAAGCTCATCTCCTTGACCGAAGCCGTCACCACGCGCCCGCCGGCGCGTTCCGCCGCGCGGATGCCGCAGGCCAGGTCCATCTGGCTCATCACCCAGCCGCCGAAGATGTCGCCAGCGGCGTTGGCATCGCCCGGCATGGCGAGCGTCCTGAGCGTGAGTTCCCCGGATTGTGTGGTGTCCTGCGCCATGGCCCGCCTCCCTGCGTCCTCATTGCCCCGCGCGCGCCGCGCGGTCAATCGGAGCGACCGAACCTTACCGCCACGTCGTCGATCACGATCTGCCAGTGATGGTCGTGGCGGAACTCCACCCGCGTGACCCCGCGCCAGTCCGCGTCGAACCATACCGGGCCTTCGACCGCCCCGCGCAGGCGTTCCTCGCCGACCTTGTCGTCGCCGCGATAGGCACTGACGATGATGTCGCCGCCCTCGGCTTTCGGCCAGGCAACGCCGACATGGGCGCCGACGAAATCGAACGGCGCGTCGGCGCCGATCCAGGCGGGATGGCCGGAGGAATTGTAGGCGACATATTCGCCCGAGACCGCCGCGTTGATGTAGCCATCGCCGCGATAGAGCTTCTGGTGCGTCGCCACGAAGTTGCGCCAGTTCAGGCCGGCATAGCCGTCGGGGATCTCAAACAGCGTATCGGATGTCGTCAGGTCGTCGAAGCCGGCCAGCCCGGGGC
>JBATNB010000039.1:0-3346 GCA_049290135.1 Rhizobiaceae bacterium | reverse complement strand
GCAGTTCACCGCGGCGGCCGGGCTTTCGTCGGCGCACGCCACCTTCCTTGAGGCGCCCGATCTGGCGGTGCTCGCCGCGCGCGGTTGGCTGCACCGCACCGACCAGCAATATCATTTCCTCAACCGGGGATATCGCGACCATGCGGATTTCCTCGACTCGCTGTCCTCGCGCAAGCGAAAGGCGCTGCGCAAGGAGCGCGCCGAGGCACTCGGCAACGGCATTTCCATCGTCCGCCTGACCGGCAACGACCTGACCGAGGCGGCCTGGGACGATTTCTACGCCTTCTACATGGACACCGGCGGCCGCAAATGGGGCCGGCCCTACCTCAACCGCGCGTTCTTTTCGTTGGTCGGCGAGCGCATGGCCGGCGACATCGTGCTGGTGATGGCGCGCCGTGGCGGGCGCAACATCGCCGGCGCGCTCAATTTCGCCGGTTCCGATGCCCTCTACGGGCGGTACTGGGGGGCGATCGAGGATCACCCCTGCCTGCATTTCGAGCTCTGCTACCATCAGGCCATCGATCACGCGCTCGAACACGGTCTCGCGCGGGTGGAGGCCGGGGCGCAGGGCGAGCACAAGCTGGCGCGCGGCTACGTGCCGGTGACCACGCATTCGGCGCACTTCATCCGCCATGCGGGCCTGCGCGAAGCGGTGGCGCACTATCTGGAGCGCGAGCGCGCCGATGTCGCCGAGATCAGCGCGGAACTGGCGGCGCGTGCGCCGTTCCGGCGCGATCAGCGCGGCAATGACGAGGAATAGAGGTTGATCAGCAGCACGCCCGACAGGATCAGCGCCATGCCGGCCAGCGCCGGCCAGTCGAGCGCCTGGCGGTGCACGATCCAGCCGACCAGCGCGATCAGCACCACGCCGGCGCCCGACCACACCGCATAGACGACGCCGACGGGAACACTGCGCATCACGATGGAGAGCAGCCAGAAGGCGAGACCGTAGAACAGAAGCGCGAACAGTGTCGGCCCTGCCCGCGTGAAACCATCGGAATCCTTCAGGGCCGATGTCGCGACGACCTCCGAAACGATGGCAATGGCGAGCAGAAGTTTGTCCATGACACTTTGCGGCGTTGACGCCGGGCCCGGGCGCGCGGCAAATGGGGCATCATTCCATCACGGCAACCGGCTGAACACCATGACAAATCCGACCTACGACGTGAACAACATCTTCGCCCGCATCCTGCGCGGCGAATTGCCGGCGGTCAAAGTCTACGAGGATGCCGAGACGCTGGCATTCATGGACATCATGCCGCGCGGCGCCGGCCATTGCCTCGTCGTGCCGAAGCAGCCGTCGCGCAACATGCTCGATGTCGGCGCCGACAGCCTCGCGGCGTTGATGCGCACCGTGCAGAAGGTCGCCCGCGCCGCGAAGGTCGGCTTCGATGCCCAGGGCGTCACCATCCAGCAGTACAACGAGCCGGCCGGCGGCCAGGTGGTGTTCCACCTGCATGTCCATGTCATTCCGCGCTTCGACGGCATCAAGCTCGGCCAGGCCGGCGGGCCGATGGAAAAGCCCGAAGTGCTGGAAGCCAACGCCGCGAAGATCCGCGCCGCGCTTGCTCAGGGCTGAATCCAGATCCCGAGCAACAGGCAGGCCTCGGTGATGGCGATGGCCACGAGCATCCGCCGGCCGAACAGCCGCCAGGCCAAAAACCCGGCGGCGACCGCGCCGATCCGCAGCAGCACCGGGGTATCGGCCAGCGCACCGGAGGGATAGACGACGAGATTGCCGATGACGGCGGCGACGAGGCCGGTCGCCACGGCCCGCACCGCGACGAGGATTTCCGATTCCTCGTCGATGCGCCCGCCGATGAAAACCCCGATCACCCGCCAGATGCCGTTGGGGATGATGCCGGCCAGCAGGATGAACAGATAGGGCCACCACCAGGCCTCGATCGCGGTGAAACTCATCGCGCCGCCCTCTCCCGCCGGTGCCACATCCACCCGGCGATGCCGCCGATCATGCCGGCGGCCACCAGGTCGAAGCCCGGCGCAATCCCGTGCAGCGCCGGTCCGGCAAGCAGGCCGGCGACCATGGCGACCAGTCCGGCGTTTTCGCGCGCCGAATTCCACAGCGAGGTCAGGAAATAGACCGGCATGAGGAAGGCGAGCGCGGCGGACGCCAATGGCGGCAGCCCGGCGGCGAGCCGGAACACGGCGACCGCCACGGCGAGATTGGCGAGAACCAGCGTCGCCTGCACGCCGAGGAACCAGGCGGTTCGCGCCGGGCGCGGGATGCCGCGCAGCCGCTCCATGCCGATCACCCAGGAAGTGACGGCGGTATAGCAGGCGATGAGGATCAAGGTGGAGGTGCGGGTCCTTGCACCCTTCAGTTCCGGCAGGATCGCCACCACCATCGGCATCAGCCGCACGCCGGAGAGGCCGACGGCAAGCGCGGCGGCCGGCAGCGAGGCGCCGGCGGCAATCGCCGACAAAAGCACCACCTGCGCCGGCAGCGCCCAGATCAGGCCGGTCATGACCAGGACCTGTGGCAGGTCGAAGCCCGCCTCGCGCGCCAGCCCGGTATATCCGGTGAAGGTGGCCATCAGCACCAGCAGCGGGATTCCCAATGCATCGCGCGCGCCGCGCCGGAAGGCAAAGGCGGGGGTCCAATGTCCGGAATCATCCACGGGCTCGGGCGGGCTCACCGCCCAGCGTTAGACGAACGGGACGGTTCCGGGCAATGCGGGCGGCCGGTCCGGCGGTTCCGGCGGCTCAGAAATGCACGCGGATGCCGAAGGTGTTGGCGTTGCTGCCGCCATACATGTCGCCGAGCGTCCGCCAGCCGCCGGAGCGGTGATGCAGCCGATAGACGAATTCGACATTGGGGCGCGAGGCCAGCGACACGGCGATTTCCGGGCCGAGATAGAACAGGAGCCGCGGGTCGCCGCCGGTGCGGGAGGCATTGACGATCTCCTGCCCGATCGGGGCGGTCACCACCGACAGGCCGGTGACGAGCCCGGGCGAAAACACCAGCTTGCCGACCGGCAGGCCGGAATGGGCGAGCGTCACGCCGCCCCAGAACTCCGCCGACGTCGAATCGCCGAACCTTCCGGCAATACCGACCTCGCCGCCGAGCCGCAGGCCCCAGAACAGGTCGGCAAACTGGCGCTGGTAGGCCAGTCCCGCGAGGCCGTTGCCATCCGGGCCGCCGGCGAACGGGACGATGGAATGCAGCATGTCCTTCGACAACAGCACGCCGCCAAAGCCGAACAGGGAATTGCGGCGGTCCGTCCCGGACGCCTCGGCCGGCAGCGCCACAAGCGCCAGCGCCGCCATTGCCGCGCCGAACCTCGCCAACCGCCGTAATCGCGACATCGCACACCCCGCCACGCGC
>JBATNB010000038.1:0-1776 GCA_049290135.1 Rhizobiaceae bacterium | reverse complement strand
GATCGTCATCCGGCGCCGGCGCGCTCCTGGTGCCGGGCGAGGAACATGCGCACCTTGCCACCTACATGGCGTTCGCCTCCGACGCCGACGGCATCTGGACCGAGCCCTCCAGGGACAATGCCGGACTGGCGCGCGTCCGGGCCGACCTCATCGACGTCGCCAAGGCGATCGGGACAGGCGAGCGGGTCATCATGCTCGTCCTCAGCGACGCCGAAAAGGCGATCGCCGAGCAGTTGATGCGCGCCGCCAGCGCGAGCAATCCCGACATCCATGACGGCTATGCGCGCCGGCGCGAGGGGACGGGCGGTGTCGAGTTCGTGGTCGTCCCGGACGGGTTCAACGATTACTGGACGAGGGATACCGCGCCGGTCTTCGCGCGGGACATGGACAATCCGGGTCGGCTGGCGGCGATCAGCTTCAATTTCAACGGTTGGGGGAATGCCAATTCACGCAGCCGCGAGGCGCCGCGCGCCAGCAACGGAACCAAGGCGGCGGCGTTCTACCAGCCTTTCGAGAATGACCGGAAATTGGCCGGCCTCATCGCCGCGCGCCATGATGCCGAACTCATCGCCAGCACCCTGACGCTGGAAGGCGGCGCGCTCGAGCTCGACGGCGAGGGCACGGCGATCCTGACGGCATCCTCGGTGCTCCACGTCAATCGCAACCCGCACCTGTTCGACCTGTCGTTCGCGGGACCGAAAGTGACCGGCGCCGTGCTGAAGCCGACCGCGAAGGCCACGGTGGAAGCCGAACTCGGGCGGGTTCTCGGCGTCACCAAGGTCATCTGGCTGACCGGCACCGACATCTTCCCCGGCATCGATGTCGATGAGGAATCCGACATCACCAACGGCCATGTCGATTTCTACGCGAAGTTCGTGGCTCCCGGCGTGGTCGCCTACGCGCTCGACAGCCATGATTCCACCGGGGAGCGGGAGATCACCCTGCGGCACCGGCGCGAGCTGGAAGGACAGACCGATGCGGCCGGTCGCGAACTGACACTGGTTCCGCTGGTTCCGCCGGAGGATTACGGTCTCGATCTCACCGAGCGCCAGGCGGCGAATTTCGCGGCCGGCTACATCAATTTCTACATCTGCAACGGCGCGATCATCCTGCCGAAGTTCGGCGACGAGGCGGCCGACCGGGCGGCCGCGGCGGCGCTGGCGCCCTATCGCGGCCAGCGGACGATCGTGCAAGTCGACATTACCGGTATCGGGTCGGGCGGCGGCGGCCTGCATTGCGCGACCATGCAGGTTCCGGCCTGAGGCGTTTCCGGCGCGCGAGGCGAGGCTGCCCGGACTGAACGCAGCGTCCCCGCATGCGGCGCGCGGCAGGCCAACCGGACGCGGATCGATCCCGCCGCCCCGACCCTGTCAGCGACCCGCCGATGTCGCCACCGGGATTGCCGGCGCGACAGGCCGGCGCTAGCGTCCGGCGGTTCATCTCCGGAGCCGCCATGCCCGCCATCGTCCGTCTCGAGACCTTCGCCAACGAGTTCGTCTGCTTCGTGCGCGCGACCGCCGAGGACGGTGCCTTCGGCTGGGGGCAGACCTCCACCTACAATGCCGACATCACCGCGCAGGTGTTCCACCGCCAGGTGGCGCCGTGGGCGCTCGGGTCGCAGGACAGCGACATTGCCGGGATCATCGATCTGGTCGAGCGCAAGGAACACAAATATCCCGGCAGCTATCGCTGCCGGGCGCTGGCCGGGCTCGACACGGCGCTGTGGGACCTTGCCGGGCGGCGGGCGGGCAAGGCGGTGGTGGAGCTGCTCGGCGG
>JBATNB010000037.1:0-1716 GCA_049290135.1 Rhizobiaceae bacterium | reverse complement strand
GATAACGGTCATAGGTCTATTCTAGTAGGTAGTCTAATGAAACAACTTTGCACGTTTTCGCATCCACAAGGGACATTTTAGCCATTATGGCAAAATCCCTAGCGTTACACCGCGTTTTTTCAGGGAGCGCTAGCTGTCCGCTGTTCTAGGCAATAAAGCCGCTCACGGATCGGCCGTGACCCATTGACCAAAGCAAACGGGCGGCTCTAAGCCGCCCGCCACAGCACTCCAGAGTTTAGGGTCCTAGCCGTTGGCCCTTGACTCCAGAATTTCAACAGCGGGTAAGACCTTCCCTTCCAGGAATTCCAGGAACGCGCCGCCGGCGGTGGAGATATAAGACACCTTATCGTAGATGTTGTATTTCTGAATCGCTGCGATGGTGTCGCCGCCGCCGGCCAAGGTGAACGCCTTGGTATTGGCGATCGCCATGGCGACGGTCTTGGTGCCCTCGCCGAACTGATCAAACTCAAACACGCCAACCGGGCCGTTCCACACCACGGTGCCGGCTTTCATGATGATGTCGGCCAGCTCCTGGGCGCTCTTGGGGCCGATGTCAAAGATCATGTCATCGTCGGCGACCGCGCCGGCGTCTTTCTGCACTGCCGGTTCCGCCGCATCAAACTTCTTACCAACCACGACATCCACCGCGATGGGAATATTCGCGCTGCGCGCCTTCATTTTCTCCAGCAGCCCCTGGGCGGTGGGCACCAGATCATCCTCGCTCAGCGACTTACCGATGTTCTTGCCCACTGCCTTGAGGAAGGTATTGGCGATGCCGCCGCCGACCACCATCTGATCGACCTTCTCTGACAGGCTTTCCAGCACCGTCAGCTTGGTCGAGACTTTGGAGCCACCGACGATGGCAACCAGCGGGCGGGCCGGTTTGGCCAGCGCCTTGGTCAGCGCATCCAGCTCCTCGGTCAACAAGATCCCAGCACACGCGACCGGCGCATACTTGGCGATACCGTGGGTGGAGGCTTCGGCGCGGTGGGCGGTGCCGAAGGCGTCCATCACGAAAATGTCGCACAAGGCGGCGTATTTCTTGGCGGTCTCTTCGACATTTTTCTTTTCACCCTTGTTGGTGCGGACGTTTTCCAGCAGCACGACTTCGCCATTGGCGACTTCAAACCCGCCATCGACCCAATCGCGAATCACGCGCACCGGTTTGCCGAGCTTCTTCGACATCACCTCGGCCACCGGCTGGAGCGAATCCTCCGGATTAAACTGACCTTCGGTCGGACGGCCCAAATGCGAGGTCACCATCACCTTGGCCCCGGCTTTCATCGCGTGTTCGATAGTCGGCATCGAGGCGGTGATGCGGGCGTCGGAAGTCACTTTGCCGTCCTTGACGGGGACGTTCAGATCGGCGCGAATGAACACCCGCTTGCCGGCCAGATCCAGATCGGTCATACGCTTGAACTGCATGATTCTTTCCTCCAAGAAAAACCCCCGCGCGCCCTAACGCGGGGCGCAAGGCGGCGGGGGGTATATATTGTCGTTCAACAAGGAACCGCCACGGTGTGGCGATTACTGACTTATTTCATCATCACCTTGACCATTTCCAGCACCTTGCAGGAATAGCCCCATTCGTTGTCATACCAGGACACCACTTTGACGAAGGTGTCATCCAGCGCGATACCGGCGTCAGCGTCGAAGGTGGAGGTGTTGCTCTCACCGCGGAAGTCAGTGGCGACCACTTTATCTTCGGTATAGCCC
>JBATNB010000036.1:0-2164 GCA_049290135.1 Rhizobiaceae bacterium | reverse complement strand
CGCGTGGTGATTGCCGGCCGGCGGATCGAGGCGCTGCGCGAAACCGACAGCGGCGCCGGAATGGACTGCCGTGTCGCCGACGTTGCCGACGAGGCCGCCGTCCGGGCGCTGTTCGATATGCCGTTCGACGTCGTCGTCGCCAATGCCGGGACCGGCACGGCGGCGCGGGTCGCCGACACCGGTCTCGACCTCTGGAACCGGACGCTCGCCGTGACGCTCACCGGCGTGTTCCTCACCTTTCGCGAAGCGCTCGCCGGCATGGGCCGCGGCGGCCGGCTGATCGCCGTGTCCTCGGTGTCGGGATTGCGCGGGGAAGCCAATGTCGCCGCCTACAGCGCGGCCAAGCATGGCGTCATGGGATTGGTGCGGTCCCTGGCGCTGGAGGTGGCGAAGTCCGGCATCACCTGCAACGCCGTCTGCCCCGGCTGGGTCGACACGCCGATGGCCGACGCGGCGGTGGAAGGGGTCATGACGCGGTTCGGGATCGACCGGGCGGCGGCCGAGGCGCGCGTCTTCGCCGGCAACCCCGCCGGCCGCGTGGTGTCGCCCGACGAAGTGGCCGGCGCCGTGACCTATCTTGCCTCGCCGCAGGCTGCGATGATCAATGGCCATGGTCTCGTGATTTCGGGAGGCGCGGCATGAGCGGGGGCAAAAAAGCGCAGGCGGCGTCCAAGGAGCGGCTGCGCCTGTGGCTGAAACTGCTCAAGGCCTCGCGGCTGATGGAAGCCGATCTGCGCGAGCGGTTCCGGTCGCAATTCGACACCACGCTGCCGCGCTTCGATGTCATGGCCGCGCTGAGCCGCAAGCCGGACGGCCTGCGCATGAGCGAACTCTCGGCGGAACTGAAGGTCTCGAACGGCAACGTCACCGGCATTGTCGACCGGCTGGTCGAGGACGGGCAGGTCGTGCGCGTACCGGTCGACCACGATCGCCGCGCCATGATCGTGCGGCTGACCGCCACGGGTCGCGACATCTTCGACCTGCTGGCGGCGGAGCACGAAGCCTGGATCGACGGTCTGCTCGGCGGCATTGCGCCGGCCGAGGCGGCCGAACTCGGCCGCGCCCTCGATCGGGTTTCCGCCGAGGCGGCCGCCCACATGCAACAGGCACGGAAACCGGGAACGGATCGATGATGGCGAACGGCATGCCAAGGCACTTCCTGCTGCGCGAAGATGGCGCGATCGCCCGCATCGCCCTTGCGCGCCCGGAACGCAAGAACCCGCTGACCTTCGAGTCGTACGCCGAGTTGCGCGACTGGTTTCGCGGCCTCGCCGAACGCGACGACATCAAGGCCGTGGTCTTTGGCCCGAATGGCGGCAATTTCTGCTCCGGCGGCGATGTCTTCGAGATCATCGGCCCGCTGCTCGACAAGGACATGAAGGGCCTGCTCGCCTTCACGCGCATGACCGGCGACCTTGTGCGGGCGATGCTGAACTGCGGCAAGCCGATCATCGCCGCCGTCGACGGCGTGGCGGCCGGCGCCGGCGCCATCATTGCCATGGCATCGGACCTGCGCATCGCGACGCCGGCGGCAAGGACGGCATTCCTGTTCAACCGCGTCGGCCTTGCCGGTTGCGACATGGGCGCCTGCGCCATCCTGCCCCGCATCATCGGCCAGAGCCGCGCCGCCGAACTGCTCTATACCGGCCGCGCCATGAGCGCCGAGGAAGGCGAACGCTGGGGGTTCTACAGCCGGCTGGTCGAAGCCGGCGCGCTCGAAGCGGAAGCCGGCGCGCTGGCCAGCCGCATGGCCGAGGGACCGGCCTTCGCCAACATGATGACCAAGACCATGCTGGTGCAGGAATGGAGCATGAGCCTCGACCAGGCCATCGAGGCGGAAGCGCAGGCGCAGGCCATCTGCATGCGAACCGCCGATTTCCGCCGCGCCTTCGAGGCCTTCGCGGCCAAGGCGAAACCGGTGTTCGGGGGCGATTGATGGCTGACCGCTCCTTTCTCGGCTGGCCCTTCTTCGAGCCGCGGCACCGCGACCTCGCCGCGGCGATCGACGCCTGGGCGTCGACGAATCTGTCAGGCATCGACCATGCCGATACCGACGCGGCCTGCCGCGCGCTGGTCGGCAGGCTCGGCGAGGCCGGCTGGCTCGCCCTGACGGCGGTCGATCCCGCCGATCCCGCATCGACGCTCGACGTGCGCGGCCTGTGCC
>JBATNB010000035.1:0-8169 GCA_049290135.1 Rhizobiaceae bacterium | reverse complement strand
GCACGCGCCGGCCGTCCGCCCTTTTGACGGGGAGCACGATGGCAGCGGCACGTTCCCGACGGCGCGAAACCGACGCCCTGCCGCTGTCGCCGCTCGAACGGTCCGAGCGGCGGCTCGGCTTCGCCATGATCGCGCCGGCATTCCTGCTGTTGACGGCCGTCGTGCTCTACCCGATTGCCGAACTGCTTTCGACGAGCGTCATCACGCTCAAGCTCACCGAACCCTGGCTCGGCTCGCCCTATGTCGGGCTCGACAATTACCGCCAGGCGCTGTCCGACCCGCGGTTCTGGGAAACCACCGGAAACACGCTGCTCTTCATCGTCATCACCGTGCCCGGCGCGGTGATCGCCGGCCTCGGGCTGGCGCTGCTTGCCAACCAGCCTTTCAGGGTCAAATGGCCGGTGCGGCTGGCGCTGCTGTTGCCCTGGGCGCTGCCGCTGGTGTTCGCCGGACTGATTTTCCGTTGGTTTTTCGAATATAATCAGGGGCTTGTGAACAACGCCCTGGTGCTCTTCGGGTTTTCGAAACTGTCGTGGCTGACCAATCCGGTCCTGGCCAAGGCGGCCATCTCGATCGCCATCATCTGGAAATCGTCCAGCTTCGTCGCGTTGATCCTGCTGGCCGGTCTGCAGACGATCCCGCGCTCGCTCTACGAAGCCGCCGAGATCGACGGCGCGTCGCACTGGCAGCAATTCGTCGAGATCACCCTGCCGATGCTGCGCCCGGCCATGGTCGTCGCGCTCATCTTCCGCACCATCACCGCGATCCAGAATTTCGATATTCCCTTCGCCATGACCAATGGCGGTCCCGGCAGTTCGACCGAAACGCTGGCGATGTACATCCACAAGACCACGATCGACATTCTCGACCTGGGCTACGGCTCCGCCCTGGCGGTGCTGATGTTCGTCGTGTCCGCCATCATTACCGCCGGCTATCTGCGCTACACGCGCCGCGACCCGAGGGGAGAGTGACGATGATGCGGCTGCCACGCCCGCGCGTCATGGTGCTGATCGCGGCCTTCATTGTCGTCATCAACGGGTTCCTGCCGGCCATCTGGGTGCTGCTGACCTCGCTCAAGACCGAGACCGAGCTGATGCGCCTGCCGATCACCATCCTGCCGGACGCGGCAACGCTCGAGAACTACCGCCGCGTTTTCACCGACCAGCCGATCCTGACGTTCCTGTGGAACTCCGTGGCGGTCGCGCTGCTTTCCACGATGCTCTGCGTCACGGTCTCCGCGCTGGCGGCCTATGCGCTGGTGCGGCTCCGGCTGCCGAAGCCCGGCCTGATCCTGTCGGTCCTGCTGGCCATTGCGATGTTCCCGCTGATCTCGCTGATGGTGCCGCTGTTCCAGTTGATGCGAACCGTGGACCTCCTGAACACGTGGTGGGCGCTCGTCTTTCCCTATGCCGTGCTGTCGCTGCCGGTGTGCACGATGGTGATGGTATCGTTCTTCCAGGACATTCCCCGGGACCTGGAAAGCGCCGCGATGGTGGATGGATGCTCGCGGCTCGGCGCCCTGTGGCACGTCGTGATCCCGTTGACGGCGCCCGGCGTGTTCACCGCCGCGATCCTCGCCTTCGTCAACGCCTGGGACGAGTTTCTCCTTGCCCTGACCCTGTCCTCGCGTGTCGCCAGCCGCACCGTTCCGGTCGGCATCACGCTCTACCAGGGCGAATTCGCCTTTCCCTGGCCGATCATTTCGGCCGCGCTCGTCGTCGCCATCGTGCCGGTGGCCATCCTCATCGCGGTGTTCCAGGAACGGGTCGTCGGCGGCCTGACGCAGGGTGGCATGAAGGGCTGAGCGATCGCGCGGCTTGGATCAGCCGGGCTTCGTCCCGGCGCTGTCTTCAAGGAAGCGGAAGAAGGCCCGCGTCGCCGGCGACAGCACCTTCGTGCGCGGATGCGCGGCATACCATTGCCGTTTCAGCGGCAGGCCGACGACATCGAGCCGCACCAGTTCGCCGCGATCGAGTTCACCACCGACCGCGCTTTCCGACAGGATCGAATACCCCAGATGCCCGGCGATCGATTGCTTGATCGCCTCGTTGCTGCCGAGTTCCATGCGGATGGACGGGCGAAGCCCGAGCCGGGAAAAGAAATCCTCCGCCGCCAGCCGCGTGCCCGAGCCGCGCTCGCGCGCCAGGAAAGGCTCCCGCGCCAGCCGTTCGGGCGTCACCGCGACCTTGCCGGCCAGGGGGTGTTGGGGGGTCGCCACCGCGAACAGCAGGTTCGGGGCGAAAGCCGCCGCCGTGATCCGCGCATCGTCCGGCGGCTGGCCGAGAATGTAGAGGTCGTCCTCGTTGCGTTCCATGCGGCCAAGAATCGTCTCGCGATTGCCCACATGCAGGGCGACGGCGATTTCCGGATGCTCGCCGCAGAAATCGCCGAGGAGGCGGGGCAGGAAGTAGCTGGCCGTGGTGATGATGGCGACCGAAAGCGCACCGCGCTCCAGCCCCTGCAGCCCGGCCAGTTCCTGGTCGAGCGTCTCGAGCCGATCGAAGATGTCGCGGCATGCAAGCGCGACCAGCCGTCCGTGCGCCGTCAGGAAAAGCTGCTTCCCGATCTGCTCGACCAGCGGATGCCCGACGCTTTCGGCAAGCTGCTTCACCTGGATCGACACCGCCGGCGGCGTCAGGTGCAGGGCTTCGGCCGTGCGCACCACCGAAACGTGCTGCGCGAGCGTCTCGAAGACCTTGAACTGGCGAAGCGTGGCATGTCGGAGCGGCATGGTTCGACCATTAAATGATTATCAAATGAAATCGTAAATTCATTTTACTGTCAATTAATCCACCGGACGATCATTTTCCACCCCGTTGGTCGCAGGTCGCGCCGCCGCGACGGCCAGGCGACAGGAGGAAAAGGAGAGACGTCCCGTGAGCAAGAGCTACAAGGCCGGCGTGAAGGAATACCGGTCCACCTACTGGGAACCCGAATACAAGGTGAAGGAGACCGATGTGCTCGCGGTGTTCAAGGTGATCCCGCAGCCCGGGGTCCCGCGCGAGGAAGCCGCCGCCGCTGTTGCCGCCGAAAGCTCCACCGGCACATGGACGACGGTGTGGACCGACCTCCTGACCGACCTCGACTATTACAAGGGTCGCGCCTACGCCATCGAAGACGTTCCGGGATCCGACGACGCCTTCTATGCCTTCATCGCCTACCCGGCCGATCTCTTCGAAGAGGGCTCGGTGGTCAACCTGTTCACCTCGCTGGTCGGCAACGTCTTCGGCTTCAAGGCGGTTCGCGCCCTGCGCCTAGAGGACGTGCGCTTCCCGATCTGGTTCGTGAAGACCTGCTTCGGCCCGCCGCACGGCATCAATGTCGAGCGCGACAAGCTCGACAAGTATGGCCGCCCGCTGCTCGGCTGCACCATCAAGCCGAAGCTCGGCCTTTCGGCCAAGAACTACGGCCGCGCCGTGTATGAATGCCTGCGCGGCGGCCTCGACTTCACCAAGGACGACGAGAACGTCAACTCGCAGCCCTTCATGCGCTGGCGCGACCGTTTCGACTTCTGCCAGGAGGCGATCGAGAAGTCGGAAGTCGAGACCGGCGAGCGCAAGGGTCACTACATGAACGTGACCGCGCCGACGATGGAGGAGGTCTACAAGCGCGCCGAGTACGCCAAGGAGATCGGCACGCCGATCATCATGTCGGACTATCTGACGCTTGGCTGGGCGGCGCACAATTCGCTGAGCAAATGGTGCCGCGACAACGGCATGCTGCTGCACGTCCACCGCGCCATGCACGCCGTGCTCGACCGCAATCCGAACCACGGAATCAACTTCCGCGTTCTCACCAAGCTGCTCCGCCTGCTCGGCGGCGATCACCTCCATTCCGGCACCGTCGTCGGCAAGCTGGAGGGCGACCGCGAGGCCACGCTCGGCTGGATCGACCTGATGCGCGACCGCTACGTCAAGGAAGACCGCTCGCGCGGCATCTTCTTCGACCAGGACTGGGGATCGATGCCGGGCGTGTTCCCGGTCGCCTCCGGCGGCATCCATGTCTGGCACATGCCGGCGCTGGTCTCGATCTTCGGCAATGATTCGGTGCTGCAGTTCGGCGGCGGCACGCTCGGCCATCCCTGGGGCAACGCCGCCGGTGCCGCGGCCAACCGCGTGGCGCTGGAAGCCTGCGTCCAGGCCCGCAACGAAGGCCGGCAACTCGAGAAGGAAGGCAAGGACATCCTGACCAGGGCCGCCGGCCACAGCCCCGAACTGAAGATCGCCATGGAGACATGGAAGGAGATCAAGTTCGAGTTCGACACGGTCGACAAGCTCGACGTCCAGCACCGCTGACGCCGTCAAGGACCATTCAAGGAATCAAGACAATGAGCAAAGTCCAGGACTACAAGTCGCGCCTGTCGGATCCGTCGAGCCGGAAGATGGGCACCTTTTCCTACCTGCCCGAGATGACCCCGGAGGAAATCCGCAAGCAGGTGCAATGGATCGTCAAGCATGGCTGGAACCCGGCCATCGAACACACCGAGCCGCAGTTCGCCATGTCCAACTACTGGTACATGTGGAAGCTGCCGATGTTCGGCGAGACCGATGTCGACGCGATCCTCGCCGAGCTGGAGGCCTGCCACAAGGCCAATCCCGGAAACCATGTGCGCCTGCTCGGCTACAACAACTTCACCCAGAGCCAGGGTGCCAACATGGTGGTCTATCGCGGCAAGGCGATCTGACCCGCCAACACCCGAAAACGGGGAAAGGGGTCGCGCATCCCTTTCCCCCGCCTCCCCTGAACCCCGGGATGAGATCATGACCGTCGAGATCACGGAAGCCTCGCGCAGCCAGTTCATGATTGCGCGCGAGCCCTACTACCGGCCGCTGTCCGACGAGGTGGAACGCTATGTCGCCGCCTACGAGGCGCGCATGCCGGTCATGTTGAAAGGCCCGACCGGCTGCGGCAAGTCACGCTTCGTGGAGTACATGGCCTGGAAGCTCGGCAAGCCGCTGATCACGGTTGCCTGCAACGAGGACATGACCGCCTCCGATCTCGTCGGCCGCTTCCTGCTCGATATCAACGGCACGCGCTGGCAGGACGGGCCGCTCACCGTTGCCGCCCGCATCGGCGCCATCTGCTATCTCGACGAAGTGGTCGAGGCGCGCCAGGATACCACCGTCGTCATCCACCCGCTCACCGATCACCGGCGGCAATTGCCGCTGGACAAGAAGGGCGAACTGGTCACGGCGCACCCCGATTTCCAGATCGTCATCTCCTACAATCCCGGCTACCAGTCGATGATGAAGGACCTGAAGCAGTCCACCAAGCAGCGCTTCGGCGCGATGAGCTTCGACTACCCGCCCGCCGGGATCGAGCGCGAAATCCTCGTGCACGAGGCCGGCATCGATGCCGCCGTCGCCGAGCGGCTTGTCCAGATCGCCCAGCGCTCGCGCAACCTCAAGGGCCACGGCCTGGACGAAGGCATGTCGACGCGCCTCCTGATCTATGCCGGCCAGCTGATCGCCAAGGGCATCGCGCCGGCGGCCGCCTGCCGCATGGCGCTGGTCGAACCGCTGACCGACGACGCCGACATGCGCGACACGCTGGAAGCCGCCGTCAGCACGTTCTTCGCCTGAGCGGTGACGCGATGGTGGTCAACCTCGCCGACTACCGCGATGAGCTGATTGCCGCGGCACCATCGCTCGAGCAGGTCCTGGAACCGCTGTTCCACGACGCCGCGCGAACCCTGTCGCCGGCCGGCCTGAAGGACTGGCTCGACGGCGCGCGCGGGCTGATCGGCCTTGGCAAGGGGCCCGGCCTCCTCCAGGCCTATGTCGAGGCGATGCCCGCGGTGGCGCGCGAATGCGGCGAGGACGTGATCCGGGATTGCGTCGGCGCGGCGATGATGCTGGCCTCCATGACCTCGGGCGAAGTCCTGGCGCTGGCGTTCTCCACCCTGCCGTCCGCCTCCCTGCGCCTGTCCGATCCCGACCTGCTGCGCGGCTACCTGCAATTGCTGCACCGGCTTGCCGCGAAGGCGCCGCGCGGGCTGCGCCCGATGTTCTCCGTGCTCGACGAACTTCTCGGCAAGCTGACGCTGTCCGGCCTGCAGCGCTGGATCGACTTCGGCGCCGAGGCCTACCGGCGCGACCTGCCCCGGCAGGCGGAGTATTTCGCGCTTCGCACCGACGACAGCCGCGCGGTGCTCGAGGCCGAACGGCGCGGGACGCTGTTCGTCGACAGCCAGCGCCGCCTCAATCTCTACCTGCGTGCCTTCTGGGCGCGAGATTTCCGTCTTCGCCCCGCCGCCGCCGGGTTTGCGGAATTCCGGCCCTACATCGAGGCCCGCGAACTGCACCTGCCCGATGCGGTGGATGACGCCGGCACGGTGTCCGGCCTTGAACTCTATCGGGCCATGGCGGCGCACATGGCCGCGCACCAAATCTATGGCGCCGGCGCCTTCGAGGGCGAAAACCTCTCCCCCGCCGAGCGTCATTTCATCGGCCTGGTCGAGGATGCGCGCGTGGAATGGTGCGCGGCGCGCGACTTTCCGGGCATGCGCGCGATATGGCGTTCGTTGCTCGCACCGGCGACGGGCGCCGACGCGCACGAGGCCGCGCCGCTCATCCATCGCCTTGCCGCCGCCCTTCTTGATCCCGCGCTGGCAACCGGCGACCCGGAACTCGACGCCCTCGCCGCCGAATTCCATGCCGCGGCCGGTGACACCGGGCTTGCACCCGGTCTCGGGCTTCGGCTGTTCGCGCTGCTGGCGCGCCGCAAGGCCGTGCCCAGCCTCAGGATCCTGGAAAGCCTCGTCCTGCCCTGGCGCGACGACAACCGCGCCCTGTGGGCGCCGGAAGAGTACGATTTCGATTCCGGAGGCGCGTCCGCCCGCCACCAGGTTCGCAAGCGCGTCGGGCTGATGGAATTCATCAACGAGGTCGATGTCGAAACCGCCGGCGATGACGCCGGGGAAATCTGGACGCTGACGACCGAACTGTTCCCCTATGAGGACGAAGGCGTGTCCTTCAACGACAAGGAAGGACGTGAGCCGGTTTCCGATCCCTTCTCCTATCCCGAATTCGACCACCAGACACAGCTGGTGCGCCCGGCGTGGGCCACGCTGACGGAACGTCGCCAGCCGCGCGGCGATCCCGGCGAACTGCGGGACATCCTGGCCCGCAACAAGGGTGTCGCCTTGCGCATCCGTCGCATCATCGACCGGCTGCGCCCGCAAGGCCTGACGCGCCAGCGCAAGCTCGAGGACGGCGACGAACTCGATCTCAACGCCGCGGTCGAGGCCGCCGTGATGGCACGGCTAGGCATGCAACCCGACGCGCGCATCACCATGCGCAATGTCATCAACCGTCGCGACCTTGCCGTCGTCATCCTGCTCGACCTGTCGGAATCGACCAACGACACGGTACGCGGCGCCGATACCACGGTCCTGCAATTGACCCGCGAGGCAAGCACCCTGATCGCCACCGCGATCGACGGCATCGGCGACCCTTATGCGATCCACGGTTTTGCCTCCGACGGTCGCCATGACGTGCGCTATTTCCGGTTCAAGGATTTCGGCCAGCGCCTGGACGATGAGGTCCGCTCCCGGCTGGCCGGCATGTCCGGCGGCCTGTCGACGCGCATGGGCACGGCAATCCGCCATGCCGGGCGGCACCTTGCGCAGCGCGGCGAGAAGCACAAGCTGCTGATCGTCCTCACCGATGGCGAACCGGCGGACATCGACGAACGCGACCCGCAGTACCTGCGCATGGATGCGCGCCGCGCCGTCGAGGATGTGCGGCGGACCGGCGTGCACTCCTATTGCCTGACGCTCGACCCGCTGGCCGATCGCTATGTCGAACGGATTTTCGGCGCCGGGCGCTACACCATTGTCGACGATGTCCGCCGCCTGCCGGAAAAGCTGCCGGCGCTGTTTGCCAACCTCACGGCCTGACCCGGGGCTCAGGCGATCAGGATCGCCCGGAAGTCGTTGACGTTGGTCAGCGTCGGCCCGGTAACGACCTGGCTGTCGATCCGCGCGAAGAAGGTGTGGGCATCATTGGCCTCAAGCGACGCGCGCGCATCCAGCCCGGCGGCGCGGGCGCGCGCAAGCGTGTCCGGTCCGACCAGCGCGCCGGCGATCTCGGCTGCGCCGTCGACACCGTCGGTGTCGCAGGCGAGCGCATGGATGCCGGGCGCGCCATCGAGCGCCAGCGCCAGCGC
>JBATNB010000034.1:0-7436 GCA_049290135.1 Rhizobiaceae bacterium | reverse complement strand
GTGCCGAGGAGCGCCAGGTCGCCGCGGAGGAACGCCGGCGCGAGAGCGAAACCCGCATCGCCGAGACGCTGAACATGCCGCCGCACCTGGTGATCCGCCAGACTGGTCTCGCCGCCGATGCCGCGATGCCCGATGCCGGCGCGGTCGAGCGCAGCCTGGAGCGGCTGAAGATCGAGCGCGAGCGGCTGGGTGCGGTCAATTTGCGCGCCGACGAGGAAGCGCAGGAACTGTCGGAGCGGCTCGAAACCATCGTGCGCGAACGCGACGACGTGGTGGAGGCGATCCGCACCCTGCGCCAGGGGATCCAGAGCCTGAACAAGGAAGGGCGCGAGCGGCTGACGGAGGCTTTCGGCGTCGTCAATGGCCATTTCCAGCGCCTGTTCACCCATCTCTTCGGCGGCGGAACGGCCGAGCTGCAGCTGATCGAGAGCGACGATCCGCTCGAAGCCGGACTGGAAATCCTCGCCCGGCCGCCGGGCAAGAAACCGCAGACCATGACGCTTCTGTCGGGCGGCGAGCAGGCGCTGACGGCGATGGCGCTGATCTTCGCCGTATTCCTGACCAATCCCGCGCCGATCTGCGTGCTCGACGAGGTCGATGCGCCACTCGACGATCACAATGTCGAACGGTTCTGCAACCTGATGGACGAAATGGCGCGCACCACCGAGACGAAATTCGTCATCATCACCCACAACCCGATCACGATGGCGCGGATGAACCGGCTTTTCGGCGTGACCATGGCCGAGCAGGGCGTTTCGCAACTGGTGTCGGTGGACCTGCAGACGGCCGAACGCTTCATCGCGGCCGAGTAGCGGTCAGTTCTTCGCGAGCGTGGCAATCCGCTTCTCGGTTTCGCCGATCCACTCGTCCGTCTCGGCCTTCATCAGACCTTGTTCGCGCAGGGCCGTCAGGACCGCGAGACCGCGCGCCAGGCTCCCGGCCGGATCGACGCCGGCGTCGGCGGCCTTCCACAGTTGCACGAACAGGTTCCAGCGCAACGAGGCTCCTGTGGGGTCCAGCGTCAGCTGGCGATCGGCGATGTCGACCGCTTCCGCCGCTTCCGCCGCGAGCTGCGAGGTGTCGCCGAGCATTGCGCGCGCCGTCACCAGCCGGTCGAGAAACAGCCGCGCTTCCTCGATCAACCCGGAATCGTCCGGATTCGCGGCAAGGCGTGCGCGCGTCCGGTCCATGGCGGGGACCAGCAGCTGCAATGCCGCCGCCGCCTCGTTTTGGTCGATGAGCACTTCCGCGCTGCGGTAGAGCGCCATGGACAGGTCCTGTTGCCAGAGTGCGTTGCGTGGGTCGCGCTCGGCCAGGCGCCGGGCGATCGCGAGCCGTTCGTCGTGCGCGGCTTGCGCGCCGTCGAGATCGCCTTCGGCGCGCGCCAGGTCGCCGATGCGTTCGAGGCTGACGCCCATGTCGCGCTGCCAGCGCGAATTGTGCCCGTCCTTTGCCGACAGCGCGCGCCGGATGGCAAGGCTGGCGCGGAAATGCGCCATGGCCGCGTCAAGGTCGCCCTGCCGTTGACGGACGTCGCCGACCTTTTCCTCCGAAACCGAAACGTCATGCTGCCATGTTCCGACGCTCGGGCTGCGTGCGACCAGGTCGCGCGCGATCTCCAGCGCCTGCGTATAGGTCGCCATCGCCGCATCGAGATCGTCGCCTGCGAAGTGCACGTCGCCGGTCCGGTTGAGATTGACCGACATCTCGCGGCGCCATTCGAGGTTGGTGCCGTCAAGGCGGATGAGGCCGGTGCGCAGGTCGCGGGCCTCTTCGTAGAGTGCAAGCGCCGCGTCGGGATCGCCGAGCGCGGCGCGGGCGTTGGCGACATGCTCCATGGCGTTTGCCAGGTCGCGGGTCCAGTTCGGGATGTTCCGTTTTCCGTCTACCAGTTGCGACAGGATGCTCCTGGTCTGCTCATAGTCGGCAAGCGCTGCGCGGAGGTCGCCGAGATTTTCCCTGATCTCGCCGATGTTGACGAGCGTCACCGCGGTCGAATGCCTGAGCGCGGCATTGCCGGGATTGCGCTCAAGCACCGGCACGATGCGATCATAGGAGGCCTGGTAGGCGTCGAGTGCTCCGGCAAGGTCGCCGCCGAGCACGAGTGCCCGGCCGATCCGTTCATCGCTGGAGGCGCGGTCGCGCGCCCACTGGACGTTGGTCGGGTCAAGCGCGCTGAGCACCGTGATCGCCATGTTCGCCGACTGGTAGTATTCCAGCGCCGCGGCCAGATCGCCGCCTTCCAGCAGGATGTCGCCGATCCGGCTGCCGGTGACGAAGGTGAACCGCCGCAGGTCCGTGTTGGTCGGATGGCGGTTGCTGACCGGGACGATGCGGGCAAGCGAGGCGCGATAGGCCGCGATCGCCGCCCCGGTGTCGCCCTGGTTCATCCGCAACTCGCCGATCCGCTCCTCGGCGACGGAAAGGTCCAGCTGCGCCTCGACCCGGTCCAGATCGGCCGCGGCGAGGCGCTTGCGGATGGCCATGCTTTGCTCGAATGCCGCGCCGGCGGCCGTCCTGTCGCCGCTTTCAAGCGCAATGTCGCCGATGTCGAGCCAGGCAACGGCCAGATCGCGCTGCGCCTCGGGATCGGCCGGACGCGCCGCCGCGATCGTCTTCATTGTCTCCAGCGCCTGGTCATAGGCGTCGCGCGCCCCGGCCAGATTGCCCATGCGCACCCTGGTGTCGCCGACCTTCTTGTGCGCGATGGCGAGATCGCGAACCCAGATCGCATCATCTGGATCCAGCGCGGCAAGCCGCCTGGAGATCTCCAGGCTTTGTTCATGCATGGACAGGGCGCCCGCCACATCGCCGAGCGCCAGCCGGATTTCGCCGATCTTGTTGAAGGAGACGGAAATGTCGCGCTGGCGATGCAGGTCGTCGGGGTCTTCGCCGGCCTGCTTCTTCAGCATCTCGTGACCCCCGCCATAGGCGTCGAGTGCCCCGGTGAGGTTGCCGGTCGACTGGCGGACATTGCCGAGCCGGATCAGGCTCACCGCGAGGTTCCGTTCCGCCATCGTCGATCCCGGATCGACCTGGAGGTGCCGGCGCGCCGCGCCTTCCATGCGGGTGACGGCGTCAAGCGCGCCGTCCATGTCGCCGAGCGTCGCATGCAGGTCACTGATCGTGGCCAGCAGCCAGACGCCGTCGTCGCGGGTGCTTTCGGCAAGATCCTCGCCGGCGACGCGGTCATGCAGCGCGGCCGCCTTTTCGTAGGCGGCGATGGCGCCGGAATAGTCCAGCTGCGCACGGGCAATGCCGCCATCGGCGGCATGCGTGGCCGATTCCGACAGCCGGCGTTTGACCAGATTGGAGGCAAGCGCTTCCGACGACGATGCATCGATCGACGCGGCGTCCGAAAGCAGCTTGCGCGCCTCCTCGAATGCGCCGAGTTCCAGTTTCTCCTCCGCCTGCTCGCGCAAGCCGGTCACTTGCGGGTCGTCGGAGGCAAGGCGCCTGAGATCGTCGCGTGTCGCGACGAAGGCGTCTGCGGCCTCGGCAAGCTTGCGCTCGCGTTCGTCCGGCGCCAGCGCCCTGAGGTCCGCGGCGATCAGCGCGCCATAGAGCGGGCCGAGCGGCATCGACCGGTCGGTCGCGATCCTCTCGACCTCGCTTCGCATGTCCGGCGTCACGTCGGCCATCGCCAGCAGCAGCCGTTCGCGCTCCGCCAGGGTCCCGGTCTCGGCGGCGAAGAACAGCCGGGGCAGGCCGCTTTCGACATAGGGCAATTGCCGGCCCGCGGAGCGCTCATAGACTTCCTGCTGGACCAGCGTCAGCACGGAGCGAATTTCAAGGCCGTCGGCCGCCAGGTGTTCGGCGAGCGCGGCGGAGAACGGCGAATGCCCGTTGGTCCCGTCCGATGCCGTCTCGCCGGGAGCGGCTGAAAAGGCAAAGAGCGTGTTCTCCGCCCGCCCGACGCGTCCGAACCCCGCGGACGCTCCGCCCTTCACGTCGATGGCAAGCGGCCGGGCCGAACGTCCCTCGCCGCCACCCGTGCCGAAGGGGTCGTCGCGACAGGCATCAAGCACGATCAGCACAGTATTAGCGGCGGCCGCCGCCGCCGCGCGCACCTCGGCAAGCGGCAGCGTCGACGCCTTCAACGCCTCCAGCGAGGCGATGTCGGCGTCCACCGGCAGGAGCCTGTTGTCGCCGGAGATTTCCACGCCATGGCCGGCGAAGTAGACCAGCGCCACGTCGGCGCCCGCCGCATCCTCGCGGAAATCATCGAGCGCGCGCCGCATGCGCCGCAGATCGCGATTGCTTTCGCGCACCACCGTGAAGCCGAGCTTCTCCAGCGTCTCTGCCACGAGGTCGGCATCGTCGTCGGCGTTGGCAAGCGGGCGGACATGCTCGTACTTCTCCGCCGAGAGCACGAGCGCGAACCGTCCGGCCGCTTCCGCCGCGCCGGCGGCAAGCGCGAACGCAAGCATCGCAATCATGCCGCCCAAAGGATGCACCGGCGCCTCCCGCGAGAACCGGATGCAGGATAATCAAGCAAATGCGGACATAGAAGGGAAGAATCGTGGCAGTTTACGGCGGTTGCGCGATGCCGCTTTGTCGCGGTTTGACGTAGCGCATTTCCTGTTGCGATGCAGCATGGCAGGGTGCATGAAACCCTGCGATCCGCGATGCGGTTGAATCGAGAGCGACGAGGCGCGCCATGACGAAATGGGTCTATTCTTTCGGCGGTGGAACGGCTGACGGGCGAGCCGGCGACAAGGCACTGCTCGGCGGCAAGGGCGCCAACCTGGCCGAAATGGCGGCGCTCGGTCTTCCCGTCCCCCCGGGCTTCACCATCTCCACCGAAGTCTGCACGCATTTCTACACCAATGGCCGCAACTTCCCCGCCGGGCTCGCCGCCGATGTGGACGCGGCGATGGCCACGGTCGATGCGATCACCGGTCGCCGCTTCGGCGACAAGGACCGTCCGCTGCTGGTGTCCATCCGTTCCGGCGCCCGCGCATCCATGCCCGGCATGATGGATACGGTCCTCAACCTCGGGCTCAACGACGATGCCGTCGAGGTGATGGCGCGCGAGACCGGCGACGAACGGTTTGCCTGGGATTCCTACCGGCGCTTCGTGCAGATGTATGGCTCGGTGGTGCTGGGTCTCGACCATGGCCTGTTCGAGGAGATCCTGGAGGAGGAAAAGAACCGCCGCGGCGCCGCCCTCGACACCGATCTGACGGCGGCTGACTGGCGCGAGATCGTCAAGGAGTTCAAGGCCCGCATCGTGGAGGAACTCGGCCACGGATTCCCGCAGGATCCGCGCGAGCAATTGTGGGGCGCCATCGGCGCGGTGTTTTCCTCCTGGATGAACCCGCGTGCCATCACCTACCGCAAGCTTCACTCGATTCCGGAAGCCTGGGGCACGGCGGTCAACGTCCAGGCCATGGTGTTCGGTAACATGGGCGAGGGCTCGGCCACCGGCGTTGCCTTCACGCGCAATCCGGCGACCGGGGAAGACGCCCTCTACGGCGAATTCCTGGTCAACGCGCAGGGCGAGGACGTCGTGGCCGGCATCCGCACGCCGCAGCCGATCACCGAGGCCGCGCGGATCGCAGCCGGGTCGGATCGCGCCTCGCTGGAGGCACTGATGCCGGAGGCCTTCGCCGAGTTTGCCCGCAACGCGCGCATGCTGGAGAAGCATTTCCGCGACATGCAGGATCTGGAGTTCACCATCGAACGCGGCCGGCTGTGGATGTTGCAGGCCCGCAATGGCAAGCGCACCGCGCGCGCGGCGTTGCGCGTCGCGGTGGACATGGCCAGCGACGGCCTGATCACCCGCGAGGAAGCGGTCTGCCGGGTCGAGCCGTCCGCGCTCGACCAGTTGCTTCACCCCACCATCGATCCGAAGGCGGAGCGCCACGTGATCGGGTCCGGCCTGCCGGCATCTCCCGGCGCGGCGACGGGCGAGATCGTGTTCACGCCCGAGGATGCCGAAGCCATGAAGGCCATCGGCAAGCGCGTCATTCTCGTGCGCGTCGAGACCAGCCCCGAGGACATCCACGGCATGCACGCCGCCGAAGGCATCCTGACCACGCGTGGCGGCATGACCAGCCACGCCGCCGTCGTGGCGCGTGGCATGGGCAAGCCTTGCGTGTCGGGCGCCGGTTCGATCCGCGTCGACGCGCGCACCGAAACGCTCATCGGCATGGGCGTGCGGTTGAAGAAGGGCGACATCATCACGCTCGACGGCTCGACCGGCCAGGTGCTGAACGGCGCCGTGCCAATGCAGCAGCCCGAACTGTCCGGCGACTTCGCCACGATCATGGGCTGGGCCGACGGCATCCGGCGCATGGCGGTGCGCGCCAACGCCGAAACCCCGACGGACGCGGCGACCGCGGCCTCGTTCGGCGCCGAGGGCATCGGCCTGTGCCGCACCGAGCACATGTTCTTCAACGACGAACGCATCCTGGTGATGCGCGAGATGATCCTTGCCGACAACGAGGCCGGGCGCCGCGCGGCGTTGAACCGCCTGCTGCCGATGCAGCGGTCGGACTTCATCGAGTTGTTCAGGATCATGGCCGGGAAGCCGGTGACGATCCGCCTCCTCGATCCGCCGCTGCACGAATTCCTGCCCAAGAGCGACAACGAGATCGCCGAGGTCGCCGAGGCGATGGACGTGTCGCCGGAAAAGCTGCGCCTGCGCACCGAGGCGCTGCACGAATTCAATCCGATGCTCGGCCATCGCGGTTGCCGGCTCGCCGTGACCTATCCCGAAATCGCCGAAATGCAGTCGCGGGCGATCTTCGAGGCGGCGCTCGAGGCTGGCCGGCAGACCGGTAGCCATGTGGTGCCGGAAGTGATGGTCCCGCTCGTCGGGCTCAAGAAGGAACTCGACTACGTCAAGGAACGCATCGATGCCACGGCCAGAAAGGTCATGGAGGAGAAGGGCGAGACGTTCGAGTATAGCGTCGGCACCATGATCGAACTGCCGCGGGCGGCCTTGCGCGCCGACGTCATTGCCGAATCGGCAGCCTTCTTCTCTTTCGGCACCAACGACCTGACGCAGACCACCTTCGGCATCTCCCGCGACGATGCCGCGCCGTTCCTGGAAATCTACCGCCAGCGCGGCGTCATCGAGCAGGATCCGTTCGTCTCCCTCGACACCGAGGGGGTCGGGGAACTGATCCGGATTGCCGCCGAGCGGGGCCGCAAGACCCGGCCCGGCATCCACCTCGGCATCTGCGGCGAGCATGGCGGCGATCCGGCCTCGATCCAGTTCTGCGAAAAGGTCGGGCTCGACTATGTGTCGTGCTCGCCGTTCCGCGTACCGATCGCCCGCCTTGCCGCCGCGCAGGCCGTGGTCATGAAGGGAACGGGGCCGAGCAGCACCGCCTGAGTACGCCTCAGGCGAGCGCCCAGCGCTCCTCCAGCGCCGCGAACGACCGCGCCAGGCCGCGAAACGGCTCCAGCGCCGGATCGACCGGGGC
>JBATNB010000033.1:0-12714 GCA_049290135.1 Rhizobiaceae bacterium | reverse complement strand
CGGCCGATCGCCGCGATCTCCGAAACCGTCGAAGCGCCGGCGCGCGCGACAATGAAGTGCGCCGCCGCCATCCGGTCGGCCATGTCGGTGAAGAACGGCGCGATGTCGGCGGTCATGCCGAGGCCGGTGAGCGCGTCGCGCAGGCCGCTTTCGTCCTCGGCGCGCGCCTGCTGCGCCAGGACGATGCGCCGCCGCCGCTCCTCGGTGAGCAGTTCCAGCGCCTTCGGCATGATTTCGGAAAAGAACTGCGCGCCTTGGCTTCCGCCGAAGACCAGCAGCCTGAACGGCTCGCCCGCCGCCGCCGCGCGGTAGGCAATCGCAGACGCCGCCACCACCGCCGGCCGTACGGGATTGCCCGTCAGCACGGTTTTGTCGGCATAAGGCCCGTCCGCCGCGAGAAATCCGCCGGCGATCGCCGTCACGCGGGAGGCGAGCGCCTTGTTGGCCCGCCCCATCACGGCGTTCTGCTCGTGGATGAGGGTCGGCATGCCGCGTTGCGTGGCCGCGAACACCGGCGTGAACGTCGGATAGCCGCCGAATCCGACAACCGCCGCCGGCCGGACCCGGCCCAGCATTGCCGAGGCGGCGCGCAAGCCGCGCCAGATCTTCCAGCCGCTGCGGGCCATGGCCAGCGGGTTCTTCGAGCCGAAGGTCGCGGCCGGGAAGGCGTGCACCGCATCGGCCGGGAATGTCCCGGCGAAGCGCCCCGCCCGGTCGTCGGTGGCCAGGTGCACCATATGGCCGCGTGCCTGCAATTCGTGCGCCAGCGCCTCGGCGGGAAACAGATGTCCGCCGGTGCCGCCGGCGGCGAGCACGAATGTCCGCGCCACCTCAGATGGCCTTCAGTTCGGCCGGAAAGGCAAAGGGCGTGGCGGCGCGCGCCTCGGGCCGCTTGCGCGTCAGCGCCAGCACCATGCCCATGCCGATCGCGGTCGCAACCAGCGACGAGCCGCCATAGGAAATGAACGGCAGCGTCATGCCCTTGGCCGGCAGGAGCTGCAGGTTCACGCCCATGTTGATGAGCGCCTGGAACCCGAACTGCATCACCAGGCCGGCAACCGCGTAGCGCGTGAAATCGTCCTTCTCCTTCAGCGCGACCGAAAGGCCGCGCAGCACGACGAAAGCGAAGATCGCCGCGAGCAGCATGCAGGCAATCACGCCGAACTCCTCGGCGGCCACGGAGAACGCGAAGTCGGTATGGGAATCCGGCAGGATGCGCTTGATCGTGCCCTCGCCGGGGCCCTGGCCGAACCAGCCGCCGCGGATGATCGCCTCGCGCCCCATGTCGACCTGGAACGTGTCGCCCTCGCCGGTCAGGAACCGGTCGATGCGGCCCGCCACGTGCGGGAACGCCATGTAGGCGAAGAACGCGCCGCCGACACCGACGATGCCGAGCGCCGCGATCCACAGCCAGGACAGGCCGGCCAGGAAGAACATCGCGCTCCATGTGCCGACGACAAGCATCGTCTGCCCGAGGTCCGGCTGGGCGACCAGCAGCGTCACGGCGATGATGAGAAGCAGCAGTGCGAACAGGCTGCCCGGAATGTCGGTCTGCCGGCTGCTCTCGGCGAAAAGCCAGGCGCAGATGACGACGAAGGCCGGCTTGAGGTGCTCAGACGGCTGCACCGAGACGCCGAGGACGTAGATCCAGCGCCGCGATCCCTTGACCTCGACGCCGAAGAACAATGCCGCCACCATCATGACGAGGGACCCGGCCAGCATCAGCAGGGCCAGGCGCCTGACCTGGCGCGGTTGCAGGAACGACACGACCAGCATGATGGCCAGCGCCGGCACCATGAACACGATCTGGCGGAAGACGAAATGGAACTGGTCGAGCCCGATGCGCTCGGCCACCGCCGGGCTGGCGGCGAACGACAGCACGACGCCCAGCATCATCAGCGAAAGAAAGGCCGACAGGAACCAGCGGTCCGTCGTCCACCACCAGTTGGCCACGAGGCCTCGTTCTGCGCGACTAACCATCAGGTCACTCCTCCGATCGGCTTGGCCCCGGGAAGGGCAAGGACCGCGGCGCGAAAGGCGTCGCCGCGCTCCTCGAAATTGCGGAACTGGTCGAAACTGGCGCAGGCCGGCGACAGCAGCACAACGGCATGCGGATCGTCGCCGGCGAGGGCATCGCGCGCCGCGCTGGTGACCGCGGCCGCGATCGTGCCCGAGATCTCGAAGGGCGCGGCCTCGCCGAGCGTCGCCGCGAAGGCCGGCGCCGCCTCGCCGATCAGATATGCCTTGGCGATCCGCGGGAAAAAGCCGGCGAGCGATGCGATGCCGCCATCCTTGGGCAGGCCGCCGAGGATCCAGTGGACGCGCGGAAACGAAGACAGGGCGGGTGCCGCCGCTTCGGCGTTCGTCGCCTTGGAATCATTGACGAACAGCACCGTGCCGACGGTTCCGACCTGCTCCATGCGATGGGCTAGGCCGGGAAAGCTCGACAATCCCTGCTGGATGGCCTCCGGGTCGAGACCGACCGCGCGGCAGGCGGCGAGCGCGGCGAGCGCATTTTGCGCATTGTGCTGCCCGCGCAGCGATCCGATCCCCTCGAGGCTTGCCACCTGGCGGGCCTTGCCTGCCTTCGCCTCCATCAGGTGCGCGCCATCGGCGTAAAATCCGTCGGCCAGCGGCAGCCGCTTCGAAATGCGCACAACCATCCGCCCGGCCCGCTCCACCCGATCGGCGATCTGCGCGCAGTGGCTGTCGTCGACGGCGATGATGGCCGTATCGGAACCGGCTACGAGGCGCTCCTTGACCGCGCTGTAATGCTGCATCGTGCCATGCCGGTCGAGATGGTCGGGGGTCAGGTTGAGGAGCACGCCCGCGGTCGGGCTGAGCGAGGGGGCAAGGTCGATCTGGTAGGAAGAACACTCCACGACGTGAACGCGATTGGCGGCCGGCGGTTCAAGCGTCAGGATGGCCTTGCCGATGTTTCCGCCCATCTGTGTGTCGCGCCCGGCCGCCGCCAGGATGTGGGCCGTCAACGCCGTCGTGGTCGACTTGCCGTTCGTGCCGGTGATGGCGATGAAGGGCGATCCCGGTTCGCGACGCGCGCGCTCGCGGCAGAACAGTTCGATGTCGCCGACGATTTCGACGCCCGCCGCGTGGGCGAGATCGACCGACCAGTGCGGCTTCGGGTGCGTCAGCGGCACGCCGGGCGACAAGACGAAGGCGGAGAGCATCGACCAGTCGACGCGGCGCAAATCCGCGGTGGCAATGCCGCTGGAAGCGGCTCGCGCCACGCTTTGCGGATTGTCGTCCCAGGCAATCACGTCCGCGCCGCCGGCCTTCAACGCCTCGGCGGTCGCAAGCCCGGAACCGCCGAGCCCGAACAGCGCGACTTTCAGCCCTGCGAATGCCGTGACCGCGATCATCGCCTCACCTGAGCTTGAGTGTCGAAAGGCCGATGAGTGCCAGGATGACGGAGATGATCCAGAACCGGATCACCACCTGGCTTTCCGTCCACCCCTTCTTCTCGAAATGGTGATGGATCGGCGCCATGAGGAACACGCGCTTGCCGGTGAGCTTGAACGAACCGACCTGGATGATGACCGACAGCGCCTCCATCACGAACAGGCCGCCGATGATGCCCATGACGATCTCGTGCTTGGTGGCGACGGCCACGGTGCCGATGAGCCCGCCGAGCGCGAGCGAGCCGGTATCGCCCATGAAAATGGCGGCCGGCGGCGCATTGAACCAGAGGAAGCCGAGACCGGCTCCCAGGAGCGCGCCGAGGACGACGGCCAGTTCGCCGGTGCCCGGGACGAAATGGATCTGCAAATAATTGGCGAAGATGGCGTTGCCCGACAGGTACGCGATGCCGGCGAAGGACGCGCCGGCGATCATGACCGGCACGATCGCCAGCCCGTCGAGGCCGTCGGTCAGGTTCACAGCGTTTCCCGCCGACACGATCACGAAGGCGGCGAACGGCACGAAGAAGAAGCCGAGATTGACCACGAGGTCCTTGAAGAAGGGCAGCGTCAGCGACGAGGAGAACGGCGACGGGCCGGACTGCATGATGATCCAGCCCGCGGTCGCCGCGATGATGAACTCCACGCCGAGGCGCGTGCGTCCCGACAGGCCGAGATGCGATTGCTTGGTGACCTTGAGATAGTCGTCATAAAAGCCGATGGCGCCGAAGGCGATGGTGACGCCGAGCACCACGAGCACGTAGGTGTTGGCCAGATTCGCCCACAGCGACGTTGCCACCAGCCAGCCCGACAGGATCATCAGACCCCCCATCGTCGGCGTGCCGGCCTTCTTGAAATGCGTCTGCGGGCCGTCGGCGCGGATCGGCTGCCCCTTGCCCTGGCGAACCCTGAGGCCGTCGATGATGCGCTGGCCGAACATGAAGACGAACAGCGCCGAGGTGATGAGCGCCCCGCCGGTCCGGAACGTGATGTAGCGGAAGACGTTGAAGGCGTTGATCTGGTCGGAGAACTCCACGAGATAGGTCAGCATCGGCCGGAGGTCTCCATGGCACTGTGCGGCGGGCGGCTCATGCCGCGCCCGCGCGTTTGAACTGCGTGGTCAGGCGCTCGACGATCCGGTCGAAACGCATGCCGTTGGATGATTTCACCATGACGATGTCGCCGGCCCGCAGGTCGGCGGCAACCAGCGGGGCTAGGTCGTCGGACGTGGCGCGATGCGCGGCCAGAACCGCCGAAGGAAGCCGCTCGGCCAGCGTCGCCATCTCGGTTCCGGCAAGGAACACACGGTCGATGCCGGCTTCCGCGATCACGTTCGCCAGTTCGCCGTGCAGCGCGCCGGAATGGACGCCAAGTTCGCGCATGTCGCCGAGAACGGCGATCCGGCGACCGTTGCGGCGCGTATGCGTCCCGGCGAGAAGCCCGATCGCGGCGCGCATCGACGCGGGGTTGGCATTGTAGCTTTCGTCGATGAGCAGCGCCTTGCCTTGCGGCAGAACAAGGTCATGGCGTTTGCCTCGCCCCTTCTCCGGTTCGAGCGTGGCAAGGCTGGCGGCGACGGCGGCGATGTCGGCGCCGACCAGGTCGGCGGCCCCGAGCACGGCAAGCGCGTTTTGCGCCATGTGGCGCCCGGGCGAGCCGAGGACGGCTTCCACGTCCTGGCGGCCGATGCGCGCAACAAGTCGCGAGCCGGACGCCCCGTTCTCGAACGACACCAGCCGGTAACGCGCCTTCAGGTGCTCGCCGAAGCCGTGCACATGCTTGACGCCGGCCTTGCGCGCCAGGCGCGACAGCAGCGCGAAATGCGGGTCGTCCTGGTTGAGCAGCGCCGCGCCGTCGGGCTCGATTCCCTCGAATATCTCCGCCTTGGCCCGCGCGATCTCCTCCAGCGAGGAGAAATGCCCCAGATGCGCCGCGGCGATCAGCGTGACGATGGCCACGTGCGGACGCACCATGCCCGCCAGCGGACGGATTTCGCCGGCATGGTTCATGCCGATCTCGAAAATGCCGAATTCGGTGTCGGCCGGCATGCGCGCCAGCGTCAGCGGCACGCCCCAATGGTTGTTGAAGGAACGGTCGGACGCATGCACCCGCCCGAGCCCCGAAAGGGCGTGCCGCAGCGCCTCCTTGGTGGTGGTCTTGCCGGCCGAACCGGTCACGGCGATGATCCGCGCCGTCGAGCGCGCCCGCGCCGCGCGTCCGAGATTGCCCAGCGCCTCGAGTGTGTCGTCGACCACGACCATCGGGATGGTCAGCCGGCCGAGGCCGGCGAGTTTCGACTCGGCCACGACGATGGCGCCGGCCCCGGCAGCCATCGCCGCCGATGCGAAATCATGCCCGTCATGGGTGTCGCCCTTGATGGCGAAATAGGCTTCCCCCGGCTTCAGCGAACGCGTGTCGATGGAAATGCCGGTCATGGCGTCCGGCAGCCGTCCCGCCGGCCGCCCGCCCGTCGCCGCCACAAGGGCGTCCCCTGTCCACAGCGCCTCCGTCATCGGCGCCCCGCGGCCGCGATGGCATCGCGGACTTCGGTGTGATCGGAGAAGGGCAGCGTGATGGCGCCGATGGTCTGGCCCTCCTCGTGGCCCTTGCCCGCCACGATCAGCGTGTCGCCGGCGGCAAGCATCGCCACGGCCGTGCGGATCGCCTCGCGGCGGTCGCCGATCTCGGTGGCTCCGGGCGCGCCGGCGAGGATTTCAGCGCGGATCGCCGCCGGCACTTCGGAACGCGGGTTGTCGTCGGTGACGATCACCATGTCGGCAAGCCGGCTGGCGATCCCGCCCATGATCGGGCGCTTGCCGCGGTCGCGGTCGCCACCGCAGCCGAACACCACCACCACGCGCCCCGTGGTGAAGGGGCGGACCGAGGCCAGCACGTTTTCCAGCGCTTCCGGCTTGTGCGCATAATCGACATAGACCGGGCAGCCCTTGCCCGTCGTGCCGGCAAGGTCGAGCCGGCCGGGCGCGCCGGTCAGCCGGCGCAATGCGCCCAGCGCCGTGTCGCCGTTCACCCCGGTCGCAATCGCCAGGCCGGCGGCCACGATGGCGTTGGAGACCTGGAATTCGCCGGCCAGCGGCAGATCGATCTCGTGGATGATGCCGGCATGCTCGAGTTCGATGCGCTGGCGGTTTTTCTCGTGCTCGACCCGCTTCACGGTGAGGAAGCCGCCCTTGCGGCCGACGGTCAGCACGTCGAGCCCGGCGGCGCGCGCATGCGCCACGGCGCGATCCGTCCATGGATCGTCGGCGAAGATCACCGCCGGCGAGCCCTTGCCGAGCAGCGTGTCGAACAGCCGCATCTTGGCGGCGAAATATTCCTCGACGGTCGCATGATAATCCATGTGGTCACGGCCGAGATTGGTGAACCCGCCCGCCGCGAGCCGGACGCCGTCGAGCCGGCGCTGGTCGAGGCCATGGCTGGAGGCCTCCATCGCCGCGTGGGTGACGCCGGACTCGGCGAGTTCCCGCAGCAGCGCATGCAACGCCACCGGGTCCGGCGTCGTCAGCGTTCCATAGTCATTGCGACCCGGAGCCACCACGCCGGTCGTCCCGATCGACGCCGCCGCCAGACCGGCATGTTCCCAGATCTGCCGGGTGAAGGCGGTCACCGAGGTCTTGCCGGAAGTCCCGGTCACCGCGACCATCGTATCGGGCTGCGCGCCATGGAACCGCGCCGCGCACAGTGCCAGCGCCAGGCGCGGATCGTCGACCTCGAGCACGGGTGCGTCGATGCCGGTCAGGTGCGCGCCCTTCGCAGTAATGACGGCGATCGCTCCGCGCCGGACCGCGTCGGCGGCATAGGCGGACCCGTCCGCCCTGGACCCCTTGAGTGCGAAGAACAGGAAACCCGGCGCGCAGGCGCGCGAATCCGCGCTCAACCCCGTGACCGGGGTATTCAGGCCCGGCGAAGCGGGCAGGACGGGGATGAACGCGCTCGGATCCATGGCGGCGACTGTTTCGACTGGAGCGGGCGAGGATTGCCCGGGGGACTCGTTAGTTGGTGTTGACCAGCAACGCTTTCGCATCGTGGCCGAATTCGGGCTTTACGCCGAGAAGCGACGCGGCGCGCGCGACAATTGCGCTCACGATCGGCGCCGCGTTGGAACCCGCCGTCGCGCCCATGCCCGGTTTCTCCGGCTTGGGCTCGTCGATGATGACCAGCACGACATAACGGGGATCGTTGAGCGGGAAGCCCGACAGGAAGGCGTTGAAACGCTTGTCGGACGAATACCGTCCGTTGACCACCTTCTCCGCCGTTCCGGTCTTGCCGCCGACCATGTAGCCGTCCGCCTCGGCGCGACGGCCGGAACCGTCTTCCACATTGAGGCGGAACAGGTAGCGCATGGCCGAGCTTGTTTCCGGCGTGACGACCTGCCTTGCCATCGCGTCCGCCTGCTCGCGGCTGCGCGGGAACAGCGTCGGCGGGATGAGCTTGCCGCCATTCATCAGCGCGACGGCCGCGGCCGCCGTCTGCAGCGGCGTCGTCGAGACCCCGTGGCCGAACGCGATCGTCACCGAATGCAGCTTCTTCCACTGCGAGGGCTGCGTCGGCGTCGCCACTTCCGGCAGTTCGAACGACATGCGCGACAGCAGGCCCATGCGCGTGAGGAATTCCCGATGCCCCTCGATGCCGACGATGTCGGCCTCGCGTGCGCTGCCGATGTTGGAGGAGTAGATGAAGATCTCCGGCACCGACAGCACCCGGCGCTTGCCGTGGAAATCGTTGATGGTGAAGCCGCCGATATTGATCGGGCGCGAGGCGTCGAACCGGTCGCGCAGCGTCACCTTGCCGGAATCGAGCGCCATGGCGGTGGTGAAGGTCTTGAAGGTCGAGCCCATCTCGAACACGCCACCGCTCATGCGGTTGAAACGGTCCTTTTCATGGGCGTTCACCGGATTGTTCGGGTCGAAATCGGGCAGCGACGCCATCGCGGCGATTTCACCGGTCTGCACGTCGATGATCACCGCCGCCGCCGCGATCGCGTGGTACCGGTCCATGCCTTTCTCGAGTTCGTCGCGCATGATGTGCTGGACGCGCGCATCGATGGTCAACCGCACCGGCTCAAGCTCGTTGGAGGCGGCGAGCCCCAGCGCCTGCAGGTCGGCGAGGCCTTGTTCGTCGATGTATTTCTCGATCCCGGCAATGCCCTGGTTGTCGATGTTGACCAGCCCGACAATGTGGGAAGCCAGTTCGCCGCCCGGATAGAAACGACGCTTCTCCGTGCGGAACCCGATCCCGGGAATGCCGAGCGCCATGATGTCCGCCTGCTGGCGCGGCGTGAGTTCACGCTTCAGCCAGACGAAACCGGCATCGCTCTTGAGCTTGTGCCAGGTCTGCTCGGCGTCGAGCCCGGGCAGGACCGAGGTGATCTTCTCGATGGCCTCGTCGACGTCCACGATCCGCCGCGGATCGGCAAACAGCGACGCCGTCTTGACGTCGGTGGCCAGGAGCTCGCCGTTCCGATCGACAATGTCCGGTCGGCTGGCCAGCGCCGCCGCGGCCGCGTGACGGCCTGCCTCGCCGGGTTCGGAAAGGCCGAACTGGGTCAGGCGCGCACCGACCGCCCCGAAGCTCGCAAGGAACAGGGCCATGGCGATGATGACGCGATGGCGATGCGCCGGCTGCGGCCGGCCGCGCGGATCCGCTTTCGCCGGCCCGCGGGCCGCGTTCATCGTGCGCATCAGACGGGACATGGCGGAAAATACCGGGTTCAACGCTCGGTCCCTCCCGTCACGACGCCATCGACCTTGCCGGCAGCGCCGGCGCTTCTTGTCCCCTCGCCGTTGATGATGTCCTCGATGCCGGTCTCCCGCTTCGGCAGTTCCTCGACGCCGACGATGGCGCGCGCGTCGAGCGGCTGCAGCGACAGTTCCCCGGCATATCTTCCCGTCAATTGTTGCAGGCGCGCCGGCTGGGTCAGGATGCTCCAGTCGGCCTTGAGCACATCGATCGTGTCCTGCTCGTTCTGGATCGAAGTCCGCAGCTTGCGGATTTCGGCGAGGCGGTCCTCCGCATCGTGCTTGATCTTGTAGGTCATGGCCGCTGCGGCCACGATGACGACGGTCAGCGCCATGTCGAAAGGTCGAAACAGCATCAGCCGCGCCTCCTGTGCTCGGTTCCCGGATGCGGCAGATGCGGCAAGGCGAACGGCAGGTCGCCGCGCGCCGCCGCATCGGTGCGGGTGGCAAATCGCAATTTCGCCGAACGGGCGCGCGGGTTGGCCTCGCATTCCGCTTCGCCGGCCTGGACCGGACCTCCGGCTTCCGTGAACGTGGTTTGCGCGCCGGAGGCTTCCGGCAGATGCCGCGAGCCTGTCTTCACCCGCGAACGGTCGTTGATGAACTGCTTGACGATACGGTCTTCGAGCGAATGAAAGCTGACCACGACCAGGCGTCCGCCCGTGCGCAACGCCTGCTCGGCGGCAAGCAGCGCCGCGGCAAGCTCGCCCAGTTCGTCATTGACATGGATGCGCAGGGCCTGGAACACGCGCGTCGCAGGATGAATTCGGTCGCCCTGCTTGCGGGGCATGAGCGCCTCGATGGCGTCGGCCAGGTCGCGCGTGGTGTGAAACGGCCGCGCGTCACGACGCCTGACGATCATGCTGGCGATGCGGCCGGCCTGCCGCTCCTCGCCAAGGAAATTGAATATGCGCGCCAGCTCGCCATGGCTGGCGCCGTTGACCACATTGGCCGCCGAGGGGCCGGCTTTTTCCATGCGCATGTCGAGCGGACCGTCGAAACGGAAGGAAAAGCCGCGGGCGGCCTCGTCGAACTGCATGGACGACACGCCGATGTCGAGCACGACGCCATCGACCGGGCCGCCGGCGATCGCATCGAGTTGCGAGAACCGGCCTTCGACGAGGCGAAGGCGACCGCCGGACCGTGCTTCCAGGGCGCGGCCGGCGGCGATGGCGTCGGGATCGCGGTCGATGGCGATCACATTGGCCCCGGCGTCGATCAGCGCCGTGCTGTAGCCGCCGGCACCGAACGTGCCGTCGACCACGGTTTTCCCGGCCAATGGCCCGAGGGCGGCCAGGACATCGGGGAGAAGAACCGGAATGTGGCGAGCCGGTCCGCCATCGGGATTGCTCCCGTGGCCCGCCATCATTCCGTTTCCCCTCGCGCGCCCGGAGAGCGCGCGGATCGCCGCAAGTCCACCAGGCGCGCGCGGACCGCCCGCGCGTGCGCGCTCAGCTGTCCCGGCTCCCAGATCTGGAAGAAACTGCCCCGTCCGACAAAGGCGACCTCGCCACTGATGCCGGTATGGGCCCGGATGAAATCGGTGATCGGGATGCGCCCCTCCTGGTCCATGCGGAAGAACGAACCGTCGCCATGCACGAAGTAGGACATGTCGTCCGCCGTCTGCAGGAAGGGATCCTCCAGCGCGATCCGCTTCTCGTAGGCATCGAGCAGGTCCATGCCGCCGCAGTCGATCGCCGGGCTTTCCAGCGCCCGCAATCCATAGATCTCGCTCTGTCCGCGCTTGACCAGCACGGCACGGAAATGCGCCGGCACCGACACCCTTCCCTTGGCGTCGATGCGGTTCACCGCGCTGGACAGAAACCGGTCCATCGGATTGCCGCCTTTCCCTTGCCCCCGTCGCCTGCATGCCCGTTCCCGCGCTGCCGCGCGACCACGCCCCCGCACGGTCGCATTCCCGCTCGTCCGTGGGCGCAATCGTCGTCGCTGCGCCACGCGGGACGCCAGGGACGAGACCGTCACCCGCAACGCAACAATCGGGATTTGTGATTTGGGATAACATGGGCTTTCATGGGCGTCAAACGGATGAAGCCGGGAAAACGCCGATCAAGGGACCCGCCCGGCGCAATCGGGGCATGATCGCCGTTTATCGGTCGTCAACCTTAACGAAGTGTTAGGAAACAGGCCCCGCGCCGGACCGGGCCTTGCGGTCCGCGCCAGGGGAAAAATTGCCAGCCGGCCTGTAAGCCGGGTTCTGGATGGCCCGGGCCTTGTGGGCCCGGACGCGGCGGCCATTCCTCTGGGACGCCTGTTGCCAGGCGCCTCGAGCAACCCACCCGGACGACTGGGGCGGAAACACCCTGACGGCAAGCCGTCGCGTCGTCCCTATTCGGTCTTGCTCCCGGCGGGGCTTGCCGTGCCGCCTGCCGTTGCCGGAGGCGCGGTGGGCTCTTGCCCCACCTTTTCACCCTTGCCCGGACAAGTCCGGGCGGTCTGTTCTCTGTGGCGCTGTCCCTGGGGTTTCCCCCGCCGGACCTTGTCCGGCGCCGTGTTTCCGTGGAGCCCGGACTTTCCTCGCGCGCCGCCTTTCGGCATGTGACGCGCGCGGCCGCCCGGCCGGCTGGCGCGCACTTCCTAGCGCCTGCCGGCCCGACAATGCAACGAAAACCCGTCCTATCCCTGAGAAAGCTGGCGCTTGACCTTGCCGCAATAGGCCGCCGAGACCGGATTCATCCGCCGCGCCCCATGTCCGGCATTGTATTTCAGGATCGTGCCGCACACCGATCCGCCGCCAAGCCGATGCGCCTTGCCCAGATACTTCATGCCGTATTTCAGGTTGGTCGCCGGATCGAAGAGCCCCGACGCGGTTCCCCGGTAGCCGAGCATGCGCGCTGTGGCCGGCTTGATCTGCATGAGGCCGATTTCCCCGGCCGCGCCGCGCGCATTGGCCCGGTAGTTGCTTTCCACACGGATGACGGCATGGGCAAGCGCCAGCGGCACGCCGTTCGAGGCGGCGTGGCGGGCGATCAGCGCGCCATAGGCCGATTTCGAGCCGCGCGGCGGAATGCCGGACGTGGTCGTGCGGTCGATGCCCGCCGCGCCATGGCGCGCCTTGAGCACGACCGAGGATGGCCGCGCGGACGCCGGTTCCGCCGTCGTCCGGATGGTCCACATCGGATCGGGATTGGATTCGGCATGAACCGGGACGACAAGGAGAAAGGCCGCGGCGAGCGCCGCGGCGACGGTCAGTTTCTGCATGATGGACTTCCGGATTTTCTGGCCGACCCGCGACGCCCCGTCGCTCGGGTCCGGCTGTTGGTCTCGGGCGCGGGCCTCGTTCCCCACCGCACCGGCGAACGGGACGCTTTGACCAGAGCACCCGGTCGAAAAGACGGCGCGGCAAGTCACTTTGCGTGACCTAATGTTACGAACGCCCCTGGCGCGAGATCAGCGCGGCGGTCCGGCGGGTCGCGGAGTCGGCGATGCCATCGATGCGCGCGCGGCGGAAGCGTCGCTGGAAGGCTTCCACGACGATTCGGGTCTGGCGATCGAATTCCCCCGAGACCGGGCAGTCATAGCCG
>JBATNB010000032.1:0-3388 GCA_049290135.1 Rhizobiaceae bacterium | reverse complement strand
ATGCCGCCGATGCCGCCACCTTCGCCGCCGATGCCGCCGATGCCGCCGGTTCCGCCGGTTCCGCCGCCCATGCCGCCTACGCCGCCTATGTCACCACCCATGCCGCCGATGCCACCGCCCGAGCCGTCAATGCCACCGCCAGCGACGCGCAAAAGCGGATCATCCTAGCGTGGTTAAGCGATACGCCACCGGCTCGCGCCAAGAAGGAGGGACTGTAAAATGACCGACGCCATGCCCTACTCAATCACCATGGAAGACCTGAAAGCGGCGAACCCGTGTCAGGATCGGCTCGCCGCCGCGACCGCCGCGATCAAAACGTGGCCCGCGACGGCCGAGGATGCGTTTGCGGCGGGCCTGGATGTCGGCGACGTGCTGTGGATCGGCTTCCGCGTCGCGCGTGAACGCCGGGACGCCGGTTTGCGTCGCCGTCTGCTACATGCTGTGGCGGATATAGCCGAGCAGGCTCTGCCGATCTTCGAGAAACACGCGCCGAACGATGCCCGCCCGCGCGAGGCGATTGATGCTGTCCGCCAGCTCGCCGACGGCACCGATACCTCCGCCTGTGCCGCCCGTGCCGCCGATGGCGCCGCCCGTACCGCCGCCGACGCCGTCTATACCGCCGCCAATGCTGCCGCCTATGCCGCCTATGCCGCCACCGCCACCGCCGCCGATGCCGATGCCGCCGCCTATGCTGCCTCCCGTGCCGCCGCCTATGCTGCCTCCCGTGCCGCCGCCCACGCCGCCGCCAAGGCCGAGCAAAAGCGGATCATCAGCGCGTGGTTGAGCGATACGCCACCGGCTCGCGCCAAGAAGGAGGGGTTGTGATGCCGTCGGCGCCTAGCCCGCACGCCGACTACCGGCTTCTCCCGGCGTCGGACCGCTACGTCCGGGCGACGGTGATCAGCTACCGGCTCGGCGCGATCACACGCGAGAGCGCGATCGAGCGCGTCGCAGAGATGACCGGGATTTCACACAAAGCCGCGGAGGAACTGCTCGATGGCGCGTAAACACGAACCACGCGTCGCCAAAGACGTGTCATTCGCGCGTGACATTCTGTGTGAGTTGCGCGCGGCCGGAATGCGCGACCGGGACATCCGAGGCTTCGCAGAGCTCGCCGCTCGGGTCGGAAATTACACCGACGAGGCGCGGGGGTTCTGGCGCAGCGTGGCCGCTCGGTGACCGCCTACTACAACGAACACGACCCGAAGGCCGCGGCATGGCTGCGCGAGTTGATCGAGCGCGGCCACATCGCGCCCGGCGTCGTAGACGAACGCAGCATTGAGGACGTGACACCAGATGACCTTGCCGGATTTGTTCAGTGCCACTTCTTCGCCGGTATCGGCGTCTGGTCCTACGCCCTCCGACGCGCCGGATGGCCCGACGACCGGCCCATCTGGACCGGATCGTGCCCATGCCAGCCTTTCAGCGCGGCAGGCAAAGGCGGCGGGACTGCTGACGAGCGGCACCTGTGGCCCGCATGGTTCTGGCTCATCGACCAGTGCCGCCCTGACGTCGTGTTTGGCGAGCAGGTTTCGAGCAAGGACGGCCTCGGCTGGCTCGACCTTGTATCGGCTGACCTGGAAGGAGCGGGTTACGCCATCGGGGCGCTCGATTCCTGCGCTGCGGGCGTCGGCGCTCCGCACATCCGGCAGCGGCTCTATTTCGGAGCGGAGCGGCTGGCCGACGCCGACGACGCGGGACTGGAAAGACGGCGGGAACCCGGACGTCAACGTGCCGATCAACGCGCTGCTGGGGCGGACGGCATGGCTCGCGGGATGGCCGACGCCGCAGGCGAGCGACGGGAGCGGCGGCGGCCAAGCGAAACGCGCGATGAACAATGCCAGATCAAACGACCTGATGGATTTCGCGATGCTCGCGGGATGGCCGACGCCGATGGCGGGGTCGCCGGGGACCGACGCCTACAATCCGGCGGGAAACACGGACAGCAGCCGGAAAACGCAGTCGCTGGTGACACTGATCGAAGGCCCGGCCCGACTAACGGTTTCTGGCGAGCTTCTGACTGGCTCCGATGCCGGGATGACCGCTGGCGGCCAGTTGAACCCGGCACATTCCCGCTGGCTCATGGGACTGCCGCCAGAGTGGGACGCCTGCGCGGTTATGGGAATGGCCTCGTCGCCCCGCACGCCGCGACGTTCATCGCCGCGTTTGAAGAAGCACGCAGCCAAGGAGGCGCTTGATGGCCAGTAACACGATCCCCGAGACACCGGCCGAGCTTCTGGCGCGGGCGAGGTTCCGCGATGAGGTCGGCCACGAGGAAATGGCGCGCGGCCTCTACCACGAGGCGACGCGGCACTACCAGGTCGCCGCGAACTACCGCATCCGCGCCGAGATGATGGGGGCGACAGATGCCGCCCCGGAGGCGCAGCGCCAGCAGCGCAAGGCGCGCGAACCGGAGAAGCCCGCCTTCGCCGCGCTGGCGTTGGGGGTGCCCCGATGAGGCGGCCCACCCCCCTGCATGACCAGCTCGCCTGGTGGGCAGCCGCCCTTGCCGGCCAGAAGCCCCCGATCCACGACAGCGACCCTCGGCCGGGTTTCTACAAGCGCCGCCTCGTCAAGGGCGGGCCGATGGTTCCCGCGAGGATCTGGCTCGTGCAGGTGCTCGACGAGGAGACCGGCGAACTGGCGGCTGACGAAGTGTTCTGCTGCGAGGTCGGCGGGCGCCGGGCAGACGCTGCCGACCAGTGGTCTTACCTCGCCGCGCACCCGATTTCCGAGGCGGACTTCAACCACATGCGCGCCCGCACGCGCTGGGCCGAAGCGCACCGCGGCGACCACCCCATCGCCAATCCCCATGCGCCGGTCGATTGGGACCGCGCTCCAGTCCCGTTCTGAAGGAGGACGAAGCAACATGAGTGCAATTGAAAGCTATGACGATGACGATGGGTTCAGGCCCATCGGCATAGGCCACAACAAGGCCCCGCTGCGCGAAATGCTACAGGAGACCTACAGTCGGCACCTCGCCCGCGCCGAGGAATTGATCGCCGCCGTCGATCGTGTCCCCGAGATCGACGACGATGAGACGCTCGGCAAGGCCGGCGATCTGGTCAAGCAGGTTTCGGCCTGCGCCAAGACTCTTGAGGCGTCCCGTGTCGCCGAGAAGGAGCCCTTCCTTCAGGCCGGGCGCGAGGTCGATGGCGTTTTCAATGGCGTCAAGGACCGGCTGGAGAAGGGCAAGACTGCGGTCCTGAAAAAGCAGACCGCCTATCTCAACGATAAGGCCCGCAGGGAGCGTGAAGAGCGCGAGGCCGAAGAGCGCCGCCTCGCCGAGGAGGCCCGGCGGGCCGACGAAGAACGCCGCAAGGCCGAACAGGCCCGCCGAGAGGCCGAAGAGCGGGCGAGGCGCGCCGAGGAAGAGGCGCGCCAGGCA
>JBATNB010000031.1:0-2433 GCA_049290135.1 Rhizobiaceae bacterium | reverse complement strand
GGCCCGCACCATGCCTCAATTCGGGCTGCTCTCGATCCCTGTGTTCCTGGTCATGTATATGCTCTCGGGTGCCAACACCCCGCTCGATGCCATGCCGGAGCTGCTGCAGCGGGTGATGCTGGTCTCACCGACCACACACTTCGTCGCGTACGTCCAGTCCGTGGTATTTCGCGGCGCCGGGCTCGACTTGGTTTGGCCTCACCTGGCCGCGACCCTCGGGCTCGGAATCCTGGCCTTCGCCGCCGCCCTGGCCCGTTTCCGGCAGACGGTGAGCCTAACCCGACTCTGACCGCCAACGACCCTGGACCAATCCGATCCGAGGTCCGGTCGTCGCAAGGCCCTCTCCCTCCGGGGGCTGCGGTACCACGCCCAGCCCCCATGGCGCAGATCGCGCCTGACCGTCAGATCTCCTGATCTCCGGGATTTTAATGTGACCTTGGCTCAGAAAAATGTGGGGCCAGCACATGGGCGTCATGGGGGCAGATAATGGGTTGCCAGCGGCTTGCCGTGCTCTGGCCTGCCGAATGGTCCGCGGCGTCGACTAGGAAACCAATTCATAAACCAGGCGTAGATTGGTACCGGGATAAATGGTCTCGGTCTGGTTGAGCTCGTTGCAGAAGTGACGGATCACCTCATCGGCGCAGCGATTGGCCTGGTGATGCACACGCACCGTCAGGGTTCCGACGTTGGCATCGGGCAGCAGGTCAGCTTCCGTGCTATAGAGTGCCCTGAGCAAACTGCGCGCATCGTCTTCGCGATGCATCGTTTCCCGGGCCATCTGCGCCATGGCGGATTCGGCACGGTACGCCACCATCTTGATGGTGTCGATCAGGTGCTTGCTTTGCGTACTCAGTTGCTTGAAGCGATCCGCTTCGGGCAGCTCGGCGATGGTGATGTGGTGTTTGACCGCCTTGCGCTGGGTCTTGAGTGCGTCGACCTCCTTGGTCAAGTCCGCGATCTGCTCCTGGAGCGCGGCTTTCTTCTGCTCGAACGCCGCCACCTTTTTCGGCTCGATGTCGCCTTTGAGGTTCATTGCCGTGAAGGCGGCCCGCTTGCGGGTGAGATGACCTTGTTTGCTGCGCACCTGCCCGTCGAGCCGGCGGTAGTCCGGGTTGACCACCGGTGTGGTATCAGGAATCTCCTCGGTCGCATAGTCGACCAGGCGGTCCAGTCCGTAGTGTTGGCGCATGTACTTGAAGAAGTTTTCCTGCGACCATCGGGCGAACATGGTCGCCGCCATCGGCCCCGGGTCGGAACGGTAGTCGGTGGAGAGCACCGCGGTCTGGTGGCCGCTTTCGGTGCGTTTGCGGATTTCCCGCACCCACCCCTTCCCCCCGAGGAAAGTGCCGCGCTCAGCCAGGTCCATCGTCACCCAGGTCCCCGATGCGAGCTGTACCGGGCAGGCCGAGAACTCCTCCTGCGCCCAGTCCTCCCCGGGATACTTGTGGTACGTCAGGCAGGCAATCCGTTTCTTCTTCAGCGTCAGCAGAAACTCCGGACTGTAGCCCTCGCGGTCAAAGATCAGGGTGAACCGATGCAGCTTCGCATCGGCCGCCAACTGCTCGGACGTGGGCTGGTTGGGGACTTCTTGTTCCAGGCGCGGCACAATCTCGTGCTCCAACACCTGCAGCATCCCGGGATCCACGGCCTGGTTGAGCAGAAAGAACGGCTGGCCATCCATGGCATTGACCCAGTAGTCGACGGTAGCGCGCAAGCACAGCTTCTCGCGCGCCACGTAGTGACGCGGCAGTGCCGTTTGATGACCGTGGTACACCCGCACATGGCCATCGACGTACAACACCGCCGCCTGGTCGGGATCCGCCCCCATCCATTGGGCACACAGTTCGGCGCTCCAGGCGTTCGCCTGGCGCTGATCGGACAGCAGGGCGATCTTGTTGCGCAGGGTGCGCACTTCCGGGATGCGGTCCAGCCCGAGCAGCTTGCCCCATTCGCCCGGGGCGCAGTAGCGCAGTTGCTCCAGCGACGGCAGCCGCGCCAAGGCGAGGAAGGCCAGCATCAAAAACAGGCTCTCCAATCCGTAATAGCCCTTGGGTAACTGGAAGTACCTGTGGGCCTGATGCAGCAGACCGACCGCCAACAGTGCCGGCAGGGCGAACAGCACACCGCCATTGGGAACATCCGACACCGCTTGAAATGCCGGCGCGACCGCGGCGAGCTCCCCCACGCTGGCGGCCAGCCGATCCAGGACGTTGCATGCCCCCATCCCCATCGCCGCCGCGGCGTCTTCGCCGCTGCGTTGGCTCTTCGTGCTTAGCGCGGTGTCGCCGTCTTTTTTTTTACGGGCTTGTGCAGGCGCCCGGCGCGTATCGCCTTGGCCAAGGTATCGCGTTTCACCCCCAGTTGCTCGGCTACGGCGGAGGTTTCCAAACCTTCATCGAGTCGTTCTTGCGCCTGATTCAATACCGGCGCGGT